>CAZDAF010000332.1:0-4532 GCA_964503115.1 uncultured bacterium | reverse complement strand
CTAATTTTTATATATATGTAAAATATTATATACTTTTTTCCCCAAATGCACTCAAATTTCCCCTGAAAAACGTTTTCTTTTTCAAGCCCCCCGCCCTCTCTTTTTTCTATACGGTTGCAGATTAGCGGGTTTCGTGTTTCCCTATACTTTTTGAGTGTATCAAGGAAACGAATTAAACTACAAGCTCCGAAAACCACCATTCAAAACGGAAAGGGAAAATGACCGCAAAAAAAGCTAAACTCGAAACACCCAAAGGCGGAGAGTGCATCAAATTCGAAAATGTCGTCCTCTCCGTCCCGGATGAGCCCATTATTCCGTTCATTGAAGGCGACGGAACCGGCTCGGACATATGGAAAGCCGCCCGGCCGGTGGTCGATGCTGCGGTGGAGAAAGCGTACAAGGGACGCCGGAAAATCCATTGGCTCGAGCTGGCCGCCGGTGAAAAAGCTGAATCTCTTGTCGGTGAATACCTGCCCGCCTCGACACTCGATGCCATATCCACCCACCGCGTGGCATTAAAAGGCCCTCTCACAACGCCGGTCGGAGGCGGTATCCGTAGCATCAATGTAACGCTTCGCCAGGAACTCGAACTCTACGCATGCATCCGGCCCATGCGACACATTCGAGGCGTTCCCAGCCCCATGCGCCGGCCGGGAAAGGTGGACATGGTCATATTCCGCGAAAATATGGAAGATGTTTACGCCGGCATCGAGTGGCCCGCCGACTCGACGGAAGCGCGGAAGGTCATTAGCTACATAAACCGTACTTTCAGTACCAGTCTGTCCGACGACTCTGCAATAGGAATCAAACCCATAAGCCGCCGCCGCACCCGCGCAATCGTACGACGCGCAATAAAGTATGCAATAGAAAGCGGCCGGAAAAACGTCACCATTGTCCACAAGGGAAATATCATGAAGTTCACCGAAGGAGCTTTCATGCAATGGGCGTATGAGCTTGCAAAGAATGAATTCCCAAAAAAGGTGATACCGGAATCGGAAATTGAGACAAGCGCACCGCCGGACAACGTCATAGTAATTAAGGACAGAATCGCCGATGCAATGTTTCAACAGGTTCTTCTGCGGCCCGAAGAATACGACGTCATAGTCACGCCCAATCTAAACGGCGATTATCTTTCGGACGCCTTGGCGGCTCAAATCGGCGGTCTGGGCATGGCTCCCGGGGCCAACGTGGGCGATGAAGCCGCCGTATTCGAAGCCACTCACGGCTCGGCGCCAAAATACGCAGGTCTCGACAAGGTCAACCCGTCAAGCCTTATTCTTAGCGCCGCGATGATGCTCGAATACATCGGATGGAAGAAAGCGGCTGCGACGATACGGCGCGCTATCGAGCGTACGATCGGGAAAAAGATCGTCACATACGACCTGGCCCGGAATATACCCGCCGCCAAAGAAGTATCATGCTCCGCTTTCGGCCTGAACGTGATTAAAAATATGAAGTTGTAAACCACGAAGGCACGAAGAGCACAAAAGAAAAAAGAAAGGGATTTTTTTATGTCTTTGTGTCGCTCTCAACCATTGGCCAGCATTTTATGCTCGTAGCCTGTTGCGATTGAACAAACGGCGGCGATGGTGCCGTAGACGCGCATCTGTACTTCGTCCGAGCAGGCGGGGGCGTCGAGGAAATCAGGTTTCTTTTCCTCGAGATGGTGAAAGCAAAGCTTCGAAAACGTCATCCCGCGCGAGTTGAGGTTTTCGCGAATGGTTTTTTCGCAATTGATCCTGTAAAATCCGCCGACCGGTTCGCCCCCCACGATATAAATAACCGGCTCGACGGGGCAGTCGTTGTGAGTGTCACTTGTCGGGATTCCTTCCTGCACGATTACTTCATTGATTTCGACACCGCCTTTTCCACGTCGCATTTTCTTACGATCTTTTGCTCTCATCGAAAGGAAACCTTCGCCGCTGCACGCCGTCATAACCCCCATTCCGTAAGTGCCGAAATCGCTCTTTACGAAAACGAAAGGCTTTTCACTCACATCATTTTCGTTGAACTTGTTACGAATTTCGTCAATTAACTGATCAATAACCGAGGCTATCCTTTCCAAGCCCATCCGTCGATGGAAATCAACGCCTTTCACCGCTTGAGTAAACGGATAAAAGAGCCACGGATCCATGCCAAGGATATCTCCAAGCTCTTCCATCATATGTTCGAGGATTGCGAAATGATCGCTCTTGCGGCGCATGTGCCAGCCGAGCGAGGGCTGTGGGTCTATAGGTTGCGAAACACCCCTTAATATTTTCGGCACCCCTTGGGTGAAATCGTTGTTGTTTATAACGATGTCCGGCACGAAGTCTCCCGCGCGAAGCACGTCGCCGTCGCGATCGACGCGCCACGTCTCGACCGATCCTTCCAGTCCCTCGAGTTCTATGCTGTCGCGATTGAACCCCTCGGCCACAAGCCCGGCTTTCACTTCGTACTTGTCCTTCTCGAGCATAGAAATGAAACACCGCAGGTTCTCGGCATAAAATTCGTTGCGGGTATGAGCTTCGGCGATGACGAGTATTTTTTTAGCCTTTCCATAGTGGGCGGATATGTATTTCTTAAAACTGATGGCGCATTCTTCGTTGTAAACCGGGCATAGGTTGTTGAATCCGGCGGGGTAAAGATTGGTATCTATGGATGCGATTTTATAGCCGGCGTTGCGGAGATCGACCGATGTGTAAACTGGAAGACTTACCTGCCTGCGACGTCGCAGCTTCCATTTTTCCACCTCGGCGCTTTTCTTCAAAAGTCTTTCGTTAAGGTCCAGGATCATCGGTGAAGTGTTCTGTTTCTACTTAGCCACGTGCCGGTCGATCTTCCTGATAAGGTCGAGCGCAAAGGCCCGCGCAGTCTCGGGCAGGTTGAAATCGACATTCTCGACGGTGTCCGACCGGTAGTGATAGTTGGGTGTACGGCCGTTGCTGTCGTACCCGAATATCGTAATCGTGGGGTACCCGCGCAATGCCGGAAGTAACGCGTCGGTCGGCGTTCCCCACCAACCCGGCCGAGCGTCGGGGGAATGAGGATCCTTGACCACTTCAGCCGCCATCCCGACCAGCGGCCCGGGGTATTTATAGCCGGGTATCGTGTCTCCCTTGAGATACACCAGATCGCCGGCGCCTAGATTGTCGAAGTTGATGAAGTAGGTGGAATTTTTATCCAGGTCTTTACCAAGCCCTTTGCGCAAAAAGTTTCCCATGCCGCATAACCCCGACTCCTCGGCGCCGGTGGCTGCGATCCACACTTCGAGATTCTCCGGCGGAACCTTCCTCAAATCTTCAGCCAGTGCCAAAATAACCGCAACGCCGCTTGCGTCGTCGTTGGCTCCTTGCACGTATTCACCCGTCCATTCGGCAATTGCGAACAGCACAAACAAGAAAAACAGCAGGGCGATAACCACCAACTGCGCCACGGTAATGACTGTTCCATATAACCCGGCGGCGCGAAGAATTGACAGCACCAAAGCGGCGATAGCGCCCACGACCGCACCGTTCATTATAAAGGGCAAAAACGCAACCCACCGCTTCGAGTAAAGGTAACTGCCGAGTTGGGTATCGAGGTGAGCGGACAGGATGATCCGAGCCTTCGCGCCGGAATGCGGCGTATGAGCGATAACGCTCTGGCTCGCGCCCGTCGGGAAAAGACCGTTATGAACCCTCCACAGCAAATAGAATTCGACGAAGAGATAAATAAACGGCAGCAGCGTCAGCAACACCGCCGGAACGGGGCTGATGAAAGCCAACGCACAACCCAACGCCGGCCAACCGGTTATCAGGAGATACGTGCGATAGAGCGCGGAATCCGGCGCGCGGAACCGCTCGATATCGACTTGATAGTCCTGTTCCTCGAGTACCCTTCGAGCATAATCGGCGGCCAACCCCTCGAAAACGCTGGTGGTTCCTCGATGCGCCCACTTGCAAAGAGCGCGTATGTGCTTCTCCGTGCTGCTGATCATCGAAACTAAATTATAGCACACCACCACACACTGACCAGTCGGCGTACGGTCCCCGGCCGCGTGGGTCCATACGGATCTGTAGGAAGCGCAATATTCAGCGCAATAAGTTCGGCAAACTGCATCGAGCGGCTGAGTTTTCGATAGTCCGGCGAGACCGGAACGCCTTACTTTCTTTTGGAAAAAAGAAAGCCCATACGGGTCTGTAGGATAAGCAAAGAAAACCTACCTACCGCTTCGCTAACGCTCGCGGGCCACTCGAAAATCGAGGCCGCCAGCGAAGCGCAGCAGCCTGCCACCGGCGGCGACGCCGGGGTCCCTATATACTTCGAACATTTTGCAAAGTTACAAGGGTTAAAAACCTGCAAAGAAGGGGAGTCAGGTATTGTGTTTGATGTTCCCCGAATCCGTAACGTAATTCGTATGTACTGTTCAATGGGACGATAACGTTATATGAATTACTTGGTAACACCTGCATTTACAAGCATGAGTAAGGCCGCAACAAGCGTAGTGACGGCAAAAAGCGTTTTTAGGTATTTTGGTTTTGTTTTAAGAGCGATTTTGCCTCCTAAAACAC
>CAZDAF010000331.1:0-4553 GCA_964503115.1 uncultured bacterium | reverse complement strand
TAACGTTGCAGCGGCGCCGATGGAAACAAGTAATTTCATAAAGAAGATGTCGATTCCTCGAAATGCCACGACCGCCGCAAGCATAAGGGGGAAAAGAGGAGGATAATGAGTATGCGGTGGGGCGCCGGGCTTGAAAGTATCTCGGTAACCTTCTCCGCCTGCCAGCGCTTTGGCCAGCAGGACGTAATTCGCGTTGTCTCCACCGTGAAAATAAAATATCGAATTGGTGCGAAAAATGTATACCGAGCAAATCAATGCCAAGACTATCCATGCCGCATAATCGGCTCGGCGGCGAAGTGAGATTTTATTGGCTTCGGTCATTGCTATTTCCGACTCTCATGCGAAAATAACTCGATAATAGGTTAAATCAAGCGGAAAAACGAAACACTTTGTAGGCGGGAGGAGAAAATGGCTGCAATTCTTATACGTGGAGGTGAAATAATAGACGGTACCGGGGCGGAGGAGTTCGAGGGCCATTTGTTAATCGAAGGGGATCGAATAAAAGACATTCTGAAAAAAGGGGATGAACCTCCACCGACCGATGAAGCTATTGATGCGACCGGCTGTGTGGTATCGCCCGGATTCATAGATATGCATTCGCACTCGGATTGGGTGTTGTCGTTGGACGATCACCCGGAATTGATGAAATGCTTCTTGGAGCAGGGAGTAACTACGGTAGTGGCGGGCAACTGCGGATTTTCTCCCGCTCCGATAAATGTCAATTCTTTGGAGCAAATGTCTCTCCTGGATATATTACTTGAAAGACCGCTTGATTTTTCATGGAAATCGATGGGTGAGTTTCTCGATCGCGTGGATGAAGGGGAACCGGTGCTGAACATGGCCGAACTGGTCGGGCATGCCGGCGTTCGATTGGCCGGCGCCGATACGCGCCGTGGAGCCATGACGCCCGAGGAACTTGATCATTGCCTTGACGAGACTCGCCGCTCATTGGACGAGGGAGCTTGCGGACTCAGTCTCGGGCTGATGTACGACCCCGGGGTATATTCGCCGCTCGACGAGATCGAAGCTTTCTGCCGGGTGGCCGGTGAAGCGGATAAGCCGGTGACGGTGCACCTGAAAGCCTTGAGCGTGCTGTCGCAGACGTACCCTCTCACCACCCTGAAAGCCCATAACATACTCGCATTGCAGGAAATGATTGATATCGCCCGGAAAACAGGGGCAAAGCTACAATTATCGCATTTCATTTTCGTCGGCCGGAGAAGTTGGTCGTCGGCGCCGAAGGCCATAAAAATGGTCGAACAGGCGCGGCGCGAAGGCGTCGACGTTATGATAGACGGGTTTCCTTATACAAGCGGTAATACTACGGTAAACGTTCTGCTGCCTTATTGGTTCCTGGCCAAAATTCCCGATTCGTATCGCAATAAATGGGACCGAGCCAAAGTTCGCGCCGAACTCGAGGTAGGTTTCAGGTTGGTCGGCTTTATGTATAAGGATTTCCAGGTGATGGACGCGGCGATTGAGGGAATGGAAGAATTAAACGGGATGACGGTTGACCGGATTGCCGAGAAATGGAATACGGGCCCTTTCGATGCGTTGTTAAAGTTAAGCGAGCAAAGCAGGGGCGAAACGCTTATGCTTTTCCATACATACAGCGGCGAACCGGGAAAAGAGCAGGCGCTCGAAATGGTGCTTTCAAACGATCTTTGCCTGTTCGAAACGGATGCCGCAGTGAAAAGCAGGGGGTATCCTAACCCCGCCGCAATGGGGGCTTTCCCGCGCGTTCTGGGCGTGTATTCGCGGGAAAGAAAACTCTTCAGCATCGAGAATGCGATTCACAGAATGACGCTTGCGAGCGCGGAGCGCTTCAGGCTGGCGGATCGAGGCTTGATCGCGAAAGATAAGGCCGCCGATGTGGTGGTTTTCGACCCAAAAACGATTTCCGACACTCCGCCAGTGGGAACCCAACCCGCCGGAAAACCCAAAGGAATAAAACACGTTTTCCTGAACGGCGCACATGTGGTGAAAGACGGTTCATACGTGCAAGGTTCGCGACCGGGGCGAGTGCTAAGAGTCTAAACGGGATATAAGAACTCAACTTCTTACAAGTAAAATTACGAATTAAGGAGTGATTATGCAAGCTAACGTAATTGTGATACATCGGAAGGACAATGTTGCCGTCGCCATGAGGGAAATTGAGGCGGGCGAGGCGATAGTAGGAGTGGAGAGTAAAGAATTAAAGGCGGGAGCGGACATCCCGCCGAGCCACAAGGTGGCATTGACATCAATTCCCAAAGGTGAGCCGGTTATAAAGTACGGCGAGTCCATCGGTCTCGCCGACGAGTCGATACGGCCCGGCGACTGGGTGCATACGCATAACATAAAGCCGGAGGAGGGCTGATCATGGGTTTTATGGGATACAGAAGGCAGAACGATATGGTGGGAGTGCGCAATTACGTTCTGGTTTTGAGTACGGTGAGTTGCGCAAACGGAGTGGTGAATGCCATCGGGCGCGAGCTTCCGGAAGTAAGGGCCGTCACTCATACCGAAGGATGCGGTAGAGGGGTCGCCGACGTCGGGATTTCGATGCGTACGTTGACCGGCCTCGGCAAGAACCCCAACGTCGCTGCGGTGCTTTTGGTCGGATTGGGATGCGAATTCATAAAGGCTCCCGCCATGGCGGAAGCGATAAGCGCCACGGGCAAGCCGGTCGAGTACCTGGTCATTCAGGAAAACGGCGGATCGCAAAATACGACTCGCAAAGGAATAGAGATCGCGAAAAAATTCCTCGACCACGCCAACTCGCTCAAGCGGGAGGAATGCGGCTGGGATGAAATCACTATCGGCCTCGAGTGCGGCGGTTCGGACGCGATGAGCGGCGTTACTGCGAACCCGACGGTCGGCGCTACGGCGGATTGGCTGGTCGGGCAAGGTGGAACGGCGATACTGTCCGAAACCACCGAGATGATAGGCACCACCGAAATACTCGCTCGACGGGCCGCTTCGCCCGAGATCGCCGAAAAGATAAGGGAATTGATAAAAAAACAGGAAAACCTTGCGGAAATTCACCTCGGGCCGTTCAAAAATGTGGCCATTTCGCCGGGCAACATGGACGGGGGATTGACCAATATCGTCGAAAAATCCCTCGGGTGCATCATCAAGGGCGGAACCACGACGATAAAAGAGGTGGTTGATTACGCCGTAGAACCGACTGAAAAGGGGTTGATTATCATGGACACGCCCGGGTCCGATATATTCTCGCTTACGGGCATGGCGGCCGCCGGAACGCAAATCATGATATTCACAACGGGCCGGGGCTCGCCGGTGGGATTCCCGATAGTGCCGGTCATCAAGATAGCGACAAATAAAGGGCTGTTCGAGAAAATGAACGATGACATGGACGTAAACGCCGGCCGGATACTCGAAGGAGTAAGCATCGAAAACGCAAGCAAGGATCTGAACGTGTTGCTCGCCAGGGTGGCCGAGGGAGAAATGACCAAAGCGGAAGCCAACAGACAGGACGTGCTCAGCATCCAAACCGTCGGCCCGGCTTTCTAGTCCGTCTTCGTGAGCGCAGCTTGGATCAACCGGAAATACTTCGTCCATCCGATCGGAGGTTTAGATGAAATTTTTTTCAAATATCGTCGAATCAATAGCCGGCGGGATTATGGATTGGACGGCTCGAAGCGGCCGCACTCAGACAGTCGTTATTGACCATGAATTGCGAGGCGTGGCGCCGGATATGATTACATGGTGGTGGGATAATATCGATACGACGGAGCGCTACAAGCTGTGGCATCCGAAGGATCATATCTCCTTCGAGTGGGTAGTGCCGCCGAAAGACGGTCACGTGGGTGCTATTCAAAAAGTACGGGAACGGGTAGCCGGGATTTCCTTTACGTTCCTCATTCGCTGGGAAGATCCTGAATCAATATCCGGCGATTTTCAATTTACACTTTCCGCCGCCGTTATCGGTAATGACGGATCCGTCCGCTCGCGCCTTACACACGAGTACGAATCGGCCCCCTATGGAACGCGCATGCGCTCGAGTTTCATTGTGCCGGCGTCGGCGCCGGGATTTTTCGTTAAAGGACTTAAGCGTCATAATCGCGAAGAAATGCAGTGCTTTTGCGACTTTCTGCCGGAGCTTTATCGGCAGGAGGTAGAAAAGAGAGGTAAGTAGTGAAGGTTGCCAATTATACCGACATCCCCGCGAATGTGCTCGGAATAGCCGGTGCGAAGGGTGTCGGCGTCCGGTTGCTTATCGGGCCGGAGGACGGCGCGCCGAATTTCGTAATGATGCTGCTCGAGCTGGCACCGGGCGGCCACACTCCCGATCATTCGCACGAATGGGAGGAGGAGATATTCGTCAAGTCCGGTCAGGGTGTGATCAAGGCCGCAGGCGGTGAAAAGCCTATACGCGCCGGAGATGTGCTATTCTTCGAGTCGAATGAATCGCATCAGTTTATGAATACAGGCGCCGAGCCGCTCGAATTTATATGTTTGATACCGCGAAGATCGTAAGAGGAAAGATATTATCCCAGATTTTGCGTTTGACATTCGAACAAAGATCAGTTGCTTTCGTTATTCGGCTT
>CAZDAF010000330.1:0-4553 GCA_964503115.1 uncultured bacterium | reverse complement strand
AGGAATTTAAATCCATTGTCCGGTGTACCGAGCCGTTGCGATATGCTGCGTTATAAAGAATCGGAAATAATAGTCATGGGAGATGCATATATGTAGTTATCCACGGGCAAGCCCGTGGAACTCTGCCCTTCGGGTTATAGAATATTATCCGGCCGGCGAAAAATCCTGATTTGTTATTGCGTTTCCCCGTACGGTTGTGCTATGCTGCCATCAAAACCATAAACCCGGGAGGTTAAAAATGAAAGACCTCAAATCGCTTCTCAAGACCATCCCCTATCCGCTGGCGTTGCTCACCGCACGGCGAGGTGATGAAATCAACGGCATGCCCGTCAGTTGGTTCACTCAGGTAAGCTCGATGCCGCCCATGATACAGGTAGCGGTAAAAACCGTCCGCTACACTCACGACATGATACTCGGTACGGGCCGATTCGCATTGGTATTCCTTTCCGAAGATCAAAAAGATGTCATACCCGGTTTCAAGACCGGCGGTGAAGATCGATCGAAAAAATTCGAGGGGTTTGCGGTATCTCAAAGTTCCGCCGGCCTACCCGTATTGGACGACGCCGTCGGCTGGATGGATTGCCGTGTCGTTTCGATGACCAGGCCCGGAGACCATACGCTGTTCGTCGCGGAAATTACCGATGCAAAACTTATCAACGAAGGCGAACCGCTCACATGCGCACATTTAGGAAAAGATTATCATTACGGAATAAATTGATGCGCACGGGAGATCGAGATGAAACGAATTTATAAAGTCCTGGCTATTTGTATATGCATACTGGTGTTCTTAACGCTTCTTGCGGCGGGTTTTGTTTATAACCTTTTCCGCCGTGAAGTTCCGCCGGCCAATGCCACCATACAGCTCGCCGGCCTCGAGCGTTCCGTAGACGTCATCTTCGATCGACGGGGCGTACCTCACGCTTACGGTCATTCGGACGAAGACCTGGCGCGTGTGTTGGGATACCTTCACGCGCGCGATCGGCTGTGGCAGTTGGACCTCGTCAGGCGAGCAGCGGCGGGACAACTATCCGAAATTTTCGGGGAATCGCTATACAATTTCGATGTTTTCAAAAGAGTCATCGGCTTGCGCAGAACGGCGCAGAAACTTGAAAAATCCCTGGATAAAAACTCCCTGAAAATTATACAGGCCTATTGCGACGGCGTAAACGCCTTCATCGATGCCGCCGGCCCGCTCCCGACCATCGAATTTCGCGTCCTCGGCTATCAGATGAAACCGTGGACGGTTGATGACGTGCTTACGCTGGCCCGGCAGACCGGGTGGCAACTCAGCGGCAACTGGGACGTCGAAGTGCTCCGGGCGGCGGTTGCCGCCGAGCGCGGCGAAGAGGCCATGTGGGCCGTATTGCCCAGGCACCGCGACCCCGGTCCCTATATAATACCTCCCGACCAGAAAAGCTATTCAAAAGGCGCCGACAATTCGCAGCCTTCCGAAAAAAAACATGCCCGCGCATTCTCTACCGATAGTATCGACGGCCTGCTCGCGCTGCTGGATATCAACCGGCGCGATCGGGAATTCCCGGCAGGCGTGGCCTCCATACCAATGGCATCCAACAGTTGGGTGCTGTCGCCGAGTAAGACCAAGAGCGGTGGGGCGATGATGTGCAACGACCCTCACCTCGATATGCTTTTGCCGAGCGTCTGGCACGAAGCGCACCTGCACGGCGACGATATTGACGTCATAGGCGTGGCTTTCCCCGGCACTCCCATGATAGTGTTGGGCCACACGCCGCAAGTGGCATGGGGCGCAACAACCACCTGCGCAGATACGCAAGACCTTTACGCCATCGTTACGGACTCCGATCACCCGGGTAAGTATCTTTACGACGGCCAATGGCGACCATTTGAAATTGCGGATGAAAAAATTCGCATTCGTACAAAGAACGGCCATGAAGAACGCACCGTTCGAGTTCGCTTAACCGTCCACGGCCCGATAATCACCGATCAGTTGGGCTTCGCCGACAAACTACCGCCTTTGGCCATGCGGTGGACGGGATATGAAAAGAGTGACGAGATGGACGCGCTGTTTCGTATGGCTAAGGCCGGCGATACGAAAAGCCTGCTCGATGCAATCGGCCGGCTGAAAGTGCCGATACAGAACTGGGTGTATGCCGGCAGCGACGGCCATATAGGCTACATCGCAGGCGGGTTGTTACCCATACGCAAGAAGGGAGACGGCACAATGCCCGTCCCCGGCGACGACCCGGAATATGCATGGGCCGGGTTCGTGCCGCACAGCGAGCTTCCTCAGATAACCGATCCACCGGCGGGTTTTATCGCTACCGCCAACAACAAGGTCGTGCCTCAAGATTACCCCTATATCGTCAGTCATGAATACGCGCCTCCCTACCGTGCTGCTCGCATAGTCGAGGTGCTTCGGGCGGGCGAAAAATTCACCGCCGAAGATGTGGCCCGGTTGCAGATGGATACCAAACTGCTGCTGGGCAGGCGGCTGACGCCGTTTTTCATCAAGGCTTACGAAAACGCCGGGACCAAAGGAGACGAACGGATCGGCAAGTTGGTGGAAATGTTGAAAAAATGGGACTACTCGACAAACACGGACGAAGTGGCGCCTGCATTCTTCCACGAAGCATACCGGCAAGCTTTCAGGCTGACTTACGAAGACGAGGTTAGTCCGAAATTATGGCGTGAGCTGCGGGAAGAAGGAACGGCATATATCGGCTTCGATAACGGCATCGAGGAAGATTTCGCCTTGTTCGACGACCGCCGTACCGCCGATAAGGTAGAGAGCCGCGACGATATACTCGTCGCCGCCATGAGCGAAGCGATCGGGGTGCTTGAAAGCGAACTGGGCCCTTCAATCGAAAATTGGAAGTGGGGAAAGTTGCACACGATTCTTTTCGATCACCCGTTCGGCGGCCAACATCCGATGCTGCGCAAGACGTTCAGCCTGGGCCCCTATCCGCTCGCAGGAAGCCGCGACACGGTAAACAACGGCTACTTCCACTGGTGGGCCGGCCCTTACAAAATCAGCGTGGGACCCAGTTTGAGGCATATCGTGGATTACGGAAACATGGCGTCGTGCAAATTCACAATAACCATCGGCCAGTCATTGCACCGCTTGAGCAAACATTACTCAGACCAGGTCATGGACTGGATAGAGGGACGATACCACCCTATGCCCACCCTTCGCTCCGACGTGGATGCGGCTGCTGAAGGTAAAATCGAATTCCGGCCCGGGGACAAGTAAGCGATACCGGTATCAACCGAAACACAAGAAAAGTGAATTGAAAAAAACGCGTTTAAAACTATCAAACACGAAACCGGGAGGTAAAGAATGAAAAGATCCGTTTCTTGTTTAGTCGGTCTTATCTGTCTGCTTGTCTTTGTAACATCAGTGGCGAGCAAATCGAAAAAAGAAACTCCTCCACCTCCTCCGGATTGGAACCTGGTGGATGTAAATGCATGGGACGAACAATTTTACAAATTAGTGCCGGCGCCTACCGAAGATGGAAATGCCGCGACATATTTCCTGAATGCGATTCATAACGAATTTTTCGGGAAAAAGGATGGTAAAAAAGCTGAATTTTACCCATGGTTGTCGAATTTCGGCAAAGATACCTGGAAAAGCGATAAACCTGAAGATAAGGAATTGACCCAAAAAGCGATTGGAATACCCGAGTTGGAACTGATGGTCAAAGGCAGCAAGCAAAAAAACTACCAAATTTATGGCATACATCTTATGCCGAGTCCAAAGGCCGATATAATTATTTATGAAGAGCCTTTGCCGAAGTACATTAATCACATGAGGTTAGCTTACGCTCTTATGGCCCGGGCAAATCATAAAATTGCTCAGAGAGACCCGGCAGGAGCAGAGGAGGATATGTTCGCCGTATTGCGTATAGGGCATATTCTGCAGCGCGATGTATTTCTTATCGGCCACATGGTCGGGATTGCCATTGAAACCATTGCGGCGAAGGAAATGCCTGATTTCTACAAAAAATTGGGGAACGAAGAAAAAGCAAAAGCCTGGGAAGACTTCTCTATCAAAGCAGAGAAGCACCGCAGCAATAATAAACGATATATTAGATACGTCCAATCTCTGACTCTTGAAGAAATGACGAAGATCGTGAAAAACCCGAACCTGCCCAGATCGTTCCGCATCGAGGCTATAATGATGGTGATAGGAAATCATTTCATGGAAAAACCGATATCCACACGGCTTTTCGGATTACCTGAAGAAATAAGGGAGTTTGTTATTCAGGAATATTTCGATGACCCGGAAATGATCATAATACAGTTTAAAATAATCGAAGATGTCTATGCCGGTTTACTGAGCAATGTCAGCGGCCGGAAAAAAATGAGGTAGTTTTTTAGAAAATCCATAACCGAAGGGCGCCGAGGCCGAACTGAAGCCGTTTGACCACGGCGCCCCGCTTGTAAGGCGCCCCAAACCGGTGTTTGAGGTAAACTGTCGTTCCATCGGCGCTTAAAACAATATAGGGTCAAGTTCCGATTTCCGCACTTGATTTCAGCGAGTAATCATCGTTAGGGTTAACATGCCCAAAAACAAA
>CAZDAF010000329.1:0-4557 GCA_964503115.1 uncultured bacterium | reverse complement strand
CATTGGATCGGCATAATTACATCTCGACGGCGGTCCGAGAGGACCGGTATGAGTCAGTAAGATTCCATCGTTATCCAGCAAGATTTCGTATAATTTATAAGATTCGGGGGCGGCGGGATGGTAGCCGGAGTCGGGATGGTATTTCAGGCCTCCGACGCCGAATTCCTCGAAGCATTGTCTGAGCATATCCGGCGCAATGGGTCGTCTCGGGTCTACACCGGCAAGGGCCATCAACCGGTCGGGATATTTCCGGGCAATGTCGGCGATGAGTTTATTTTGTTCCTGGGTAATTTCCGGCGTCAGTAATTCGTTGTCGGCATTGTCCACGAAGCAGATACACGTAAAATCGATGCCTGAATCCTCCATCGAGGTGATCAGCTTCTCGCCGGTCGGGTCCACCCACGTTTCTGCCGCCTTTTTCATTAAGTCCTTGCGATCTATTTCCCTGCCCATAATTCTGGCGGCGCGAATCGGGTGCACCATTGCATCCTTCAGCCTCTCCTCGGTCATCGCGGAGATTAAATGGTAATGAACGTCCACAATCATTTCGGCCCCCTTCCCGAAGCACGTGTTATTGCCGGCGATCCTGGACGAAACTTAAAAGAAGCTCGTACAGATCGATCAGCGGTTTTTTCTCCAGCAAAAATCCTTCTATGGCGAATTTGAACTCCCGCCCCGCGAGCAAAAGCTCAAATTTGGCAAGGCCGGTCATATCGACGAGCTTGGATAGAAAGCTCTGGAATTGCCTCGATCCCAATATTTGATGAGCGCTATGGGGGTTGGTTGAATAAAATTCCAGCCCGGAAGGCAAGCCGGTGGACGGATTTCCTATTTTCGGAGGCAACCTCGGAGCGAGAGCACGTTGGGGCACGATGCCGGTGGTTTGTAAAAAAAGCTCCCCGAAAGGCGTTTGTGTCGGTGCATCGAAAGTTAAGTAAGTCATGTATCGGTTCTGGTACTGGGAGATATGTTGAACGAGCATTATTTTGGCGACGATGTCACCTGTTCGGATTGTGACGGTCTCGGACCCCATCAGGCCGGATCGTCCGAGTTCTCCACCCAGCGCTTCGGCTATATCAGTCAGACGATCCTCTCTCGCTTGCGCTTCCTCGGATGACAAGAGACGGAGAAAAAGCAGAACCGCCGCGCCAACGACTATGGCGCCGCCTATCACTGCAAGGATCATTAAAAAAATATCCATTCGGCCACTCCTTCTGCGAGATAACCCGAAAAATGCATTTTTAGTCTTCGATGCCGGCTACTTTTTAGCCATTTTTTTCTTCATGTCCGGTTTTCCAAGCCTGCCGCGAACCGGTTCCGTGCATACGGCCTATTGTTGAGGCCCTTAGGAGTCATTACGGATGCAGTATATACTTAGCGCCTTTCAGGACGCTTTTGAGACCGAGGTTGAGTACCGAGTTTACCTCGATGTGCTGGATGTAGCTGCATGAGACGCACGGCTGTTCGGCGAGCTGTTCCCACGCTTGCTTGACGCCGATTTCTTTTATGTTCGGACCGTTTTTGACGCCTCTCACGATGCACCGGAACATGTATCCTTCGGAATCTATGTAAACGTACCGCTGCCCGTATTGACAGCGCAGAAACTCGAACTGCGGAAACTCGTCGAATTCCTCCGGCTTTTCGATTATACGCCGGTATTCGGTCGGCCAGTTTGATATGTATTCGAGCACTGCATCCGAATTGTAGCACGGATGCCCTTGTGCCTTGGAATCGCACAATTTTTCCCAGAAGCCTCTCAATTCGTTGTCCGAGAAGCGCACCTCCGGCGTATCGTTGTATTCGTGCACTATCACCTGGGAGTATCCGAACTCCGCACCGTAACGCTTTGCAAGTTCGCTTAGCCGCTCGATCCCGTCGATGTTCGAGTGCAGCAATGTCGCGTGCAGGCGGATTTTGGGCTCACGGCCCTCGAGCGCTTCGAGCGCGCGGATGACGGCTCGGTAGCTGCCCGGCGTCCCACGGGCGCGGTCGTGCTGTTCTTCGTCGCCCTCGATACTCAGGCAGACGAAATCCACCGGCAGGATTTCATCGAGTTTTTTCGGTACGAAGTAGCCGTTCGTGACGATCTCGACCAGCATGCCCTTGCTCTTGGCGTGCCGGATAATGCGGCCGATGTCGTCACGCAGCATCGGCTCGCCGCCGAGTATCGTCAGCCATCGCATACCTAGATCGTACAGGTCGTCGATAGCGCGCTCAATTTCCTCCGTGGTGAAATCTGGCGGCGGGTTGTCGAAGCGATTGTCGGGATTGGCGTAGCAATACGGGCAGCGCATGTTGCAGCGGTTCGTTACGTGGAACGACACCATTAAAGGTATCCGCCTGTCCAGCGCTTTCGACTTCGCGATTCCGAGGCCGAATTTCGCCGCATTCTTTATCTGTGCCAGTCGCCTAAACATCGTCGCTTTCTTCACGATAGATCAAAGTGATGTTACTAACGTTGTCCGGGCACTGCACCACCCCTCGGTCGCCATCGAGTTGCGGCCATGGGAATGCCGCGCCGCGCATTCGAGCCGCCGGCAGAGGATAGGCGTTGTGAAACATCGCCGGGCAAAGTTGCGGCAAATCGCCCATGTTGAACTCGAACCGCATCCCCGCTTTCATTCCCATCGGGCAATCCGAATCGGCCTCGACGACGTCGAGAAAACAGCGGTGCAATGGAATTTCAGTGCTCTTGCCGAGTAACTGCAATCCTCGCATCGCCGCGCGTCGCAACGCGACCGTCTTTCGTTCCTCGACCTTTATTTGCAGTTTCACCTTGCCCATGTGCGGACATAATATTTCACTCGATGCGGCTTGGCCTCCGCCGTACAGCATCGCAAGACAGGATGGATACGCCGCGTGGAAAAGCTCGGGACACATGCCCCGGGGTATCCAGTTGGAACTATCGTAGCGCTCGCGCCGTGGCCATTTGTGGTATCGGCACCTGTGCGTAAAGTAGCCAAGACTTAAGTTGAACCTTGCAACGGGCGGACACGCGACCTCCGCCATCGAAAAACCTCCACCCTCGCGCTCGATGACATAAGATGACTTGCTCAGTGGCGAGTGAAAATCGGGCGTTCGGCCTGCGTCGGGCATACAGTGCAATTGCAGCATCCATGACAGCAGCACGTTGAGATCCATCAGCGGGATGGACGAATCTCGTGGCCATCGAATCGTATCACCGAATTTATATTCTTTTGGACATTCTCCACGCACCTCACGCACCTCGATGTCCCAGCCGTCTGCGGCGGCGGCCTTTATTCGTGTCACTACTGCGCCGCCGGGGTTAGGGCATTGAGCGTCCACGGCGTGCGGATCTGTAGTTTCCATCCACGGAAACGAGCCGCCGCCGGAAAACGTCAATATGTAGGGGATAATGCTATGCGCCAGGTAAGGGCATATATCTCCGGGAAGAAGTTCGGCCATACAAAAGGATTTCGTCTTCCCGTCGCCGGTTCGGTGCAAGATAAAGCGTTTGGCATCCGGTTCCATAAAAAATAAGTTTTTCCCCTATTTCTCGCCGGTGAAATAAGGTCGTACCTGGTCTGCTATGTTTTCCGGCAATTCCGGTACCGCCACCTCGCCGAGCATCACCTCGTGGAACGTCCGGTCACTGCGGTACCACGGCTGCCAGTTCGAGCGCATGACCATCCCGAAGCATAAAGTCCACACGGGTTCGTCCGTGCGGACGGAATAAAGTGCGAAATTGAAGGAATTACAACCCGCGTTACGGTATAATTGCTGCACGTTTTCAATACCGCAGGCTAAATCGGTCAATTCTTCATCGGAACACTCGGTGACGCACCTTTTGCCCGGCAATGCCGCCGCCACTTCCTTGAACCCGCCCGGCGCAAAGGGAGTGTACCATGCCCATCCGCCGGTGCGGCCTAACCACCGCTCGCCCCTGCGCTCCTCCTCATTGATGAGGTCGTTCCAGAAGTTCGAGCCGGTACGGTGGTAATATCTCCTTGCGCCCTCGATCATGTCGAGTTGCCCTTGGGCAGGGATCGAATCGACCTGGGCCTGAAAGTGCGGGTGCACGAAGCTTCCGCCGGAAGGCGGGAGATAATTCTGAATGATACTCGAGTACATCAGGCTCGGATTATGTTCCTGGTACCTTCTTATGTACTCGCGGCAATTGACCAGAGCGGCGGTATGAAGCTCGACTCCGACCCGACCGATTTCGATGTAGTGGAGGTCTCGCCCCAGGATGCACACCCCGCTGGCCGCTCCGTAAGGGAAGAGGTTCGGAAAAAGCAGCGTGCCTTTGTATTCGAGTTTTTCTTCCTCGAAGATCGAGCTTGGCAGTTTCGGAGTGATCGCGTCCAATAGAGGCGGGCAAAATACGCAACCCACACGGCTTTGCTCGACGATGCTTGATATGTCCGGCAACTCCTTCTCGACGGCGAGCGTAAGCGCCTTATGCGAAGTAATGCGACCCGCTCTGCCCGTCAATGGGTCCCATCGGACTTCCGCGCTCACTTCGATTTCCTCGAAATTCTTTTGCGGATGACGAAAACGGGCGAATATCTCGCGAGACTTAAATTCCATTTTTTC
>CAZDAF010000328.1:0-4592 GCA_964503115.1 uncultured bacterium | reverse complement strand
CCGCTTTTTCCTTGTTTTGTCATGGCATTGAAAATGACACAAACCCCTGCCGGTGACAATCCCCCGTATCAGTGCGAAGTTAATTCTTCATCCTTCATCTTCATCGTCAATCAGCACTTCGATACCTTCTTTGTATAGTAGCGCCGCCAACACTCCCATTCCCGGCTTTTCGTTACGATTCTCATCGCATATAACCGTGACGCCGCACGAAGGACTGCGTTCCCTCAAATACGCATGCGTGGCGCCCATCGCACGGGCTATGGTGAGGCATTCGCGGGCGCCTTGTTTGAAAGCGTCAGTTATGTCGCGGCCTCGATCGTCGATGACATGCGCCTTGCCCTCCCAGACGTCGTGACCGTCACCACCGACTATTGTTGCAGGATTGCGCGGTGTGCCTAGTCCTCCGAGCATTTCAGCGCACACCGGTCGCACAAACCATTCCTCCTTCTTAATTTTTTCCATCAACTTCTCGTCCTGTTCGATCTTACCGTCGTACCGGCACCGCTCCCCGACGCGACAGGCGGCGACCAACACCCGCTTAATCTTTTTCATTTCTTTATTTTTCTGCATGTTTGGAAGAAGAGGCCAATGGAATAAAAATCAAAACTCTATTCAAACGACTGGAGGCGCCGTGCGGAGCCTGTCGATTTTTGGGGTTTTTTCCATCCGGAGGGGTAACCCACACTTTAGTGTGGGCACGAAGCGCAGATTTTATTGAGAATTTTTACATCAAATGAACCTGCAGCTTTTGCCCCGGACGGGTTTTCGCTTCGCTCCAACGCGCACACTGAAGTATGCGCTACCACTTGTTTATCGACACCCTCCGCACATGGTCTCACGGGCTTCGCTCGCGGTTTACTTATCTTCGGCACATCCGTCTTCGGAGATAAAACGCCAATGAGAAGAATAAGCCTGCATAAAGCAGAAATGCGAAGCCGGTATTTACGAACTCGACAGTCGATTTCGACCCTGGCGGCGCCACGGAGCAACCTCCGCCGCCGCCACCACCACCGCCGTCACCGTCACCGCCGCCGTCACCGTCATCATCGCCATCACCGCCCGGCTCGGTCACCGTCACCGTTACCGAGATTTGCTGAGGCGAGTTTGTGGCCCCCACTGCACTTACGGTAATAGTGGCGTTGTATGTGTCCGCGCTCAGACCGGTGATGTCCACCGAGGCGGTCACGGAATCGGCTTCGCCCGTCGAACTTCCGCTGCCCGGGCTGAGAGTGAGCCAACCCGCATTGTCGGTGGCGCTCCAATCCAACGAATCGCCACCGAGGTTGCTTATGCTGAAACTCTTGTCGCTCGGGTCGCTTCCACCTTCTACTGCCGAGAAGGAAATATTGGAAGTAGATAAGCCAATGGCAGGAGGACCGACAAGCATACGCGCGCGAATTCCAAGGTCCAATTCGAAGGCGCCGGCGCCGACGTGAACCCATGACCCGTTCGAGCCATCGGAACTTGCATAGCATTTGTCGGTCTCAAGAGGTTCAATGATATCCCCAAAAACAAGGTCGCCGAGGATAGACCAGGCGGCAGGTATCTGGTAATTAAAATCCGGGGTGGTGATTTCCATCACCACCGTTATCTCATTACCGCTTTCAACAGCAATGGGAGTATCGAGGGCGATTGAATGATAGCCCGCTATGTTTACGCTACCCGATTGGGTAGTTCCCAATTGAGTACTCAATGTAGAGCCATCGAAGTTATCGTATACGTAGATGTTGTAATTCACATTATCGTCCACGGCCCAGAAGTCCACGTGTGTCAGGTCGCCGAATAAAGGCGGCGTATAACGAACCGCGCCCCAATAAGTACCACCTGAGGCGCCGGTACCAATATAGCCAATCCAGCCGAGATCGTCGTAGTACATAATTATTTCGTCCGGGTCGTAGTTCTTGTATTCGGCGAATACACGCGGAGCCATTTCCATACTTGCGGAACCGTATGCTATGTAGAAATAACCGTTATCGCCCCATGCGGTGCCCCAACTGTTCTTGACTATCCACGCCCCGCCGTCCATAGCGTCGTCCCACCCTACAATGAGAACCAGATGGTTGGGTGTTTCAGCTCCCGGATGAGACAGAACGTAAGAACCGTCGTAAGCACTAAACTCGTCATACCAGTCATCGGAAGGTGGGCCTGGATCCCCGGCATACATAATCACCTGCACCGGGCCATAGGTATAAACGGCGTCTTTGATGGAGCTTTCTCCGCTCGGCACCACATACCAGGCGGTTACATATTGTTGTCCGGGGCATGACGTGTTGCATGTCAGGCCGGCGCAGTTGGGAGGGTACGGTTCACACGATTCCAGATGGGAGGGCATTACCGTAAGTACGCTGGTCGCTATCAACGAATTCCCGCCTGTATCACAATCCACGGGCCACTGATTACAACCGATGAGTTGGCTCTCGGAAAGGTCCATGACAGTACCCTCGCCGGTGGCCACCTTCGATTCAAGGTCTCCAATCGCGGCAAATGCCCAACATGTGCCGTATATCCCCTGGTCGTCGGCGGGAGTGGTTCCACCCTCACTGCGCCAATCCCAGGCGGTTGGAAGCGCCTTGGCTTTCGATTTTTGGGACGGTGTTTCCCCGATGTGCGAAAGGTCTACCGGGGGAGGCACATAACCGAACGGGCCGGGCACGAAATTCTTGAGCGCCGGATTCATGGGCGCCACTTTCAAAACGGAGGTCTCTCTCGTCTCGCCCGTACCGACAAAAATCAACACAAAAACAACTGCTGCAAAAATTCCCGCCGTTATGTTTTTCATGGTTGTTTTCCCTTTCATTGTTTTTAATTCTATGTGTGTTAAATCAGTTATCCGCCCGTTTCATTTAATACTGCGCATTAACCGTATCATTATACACCAAAATACAAAAAATTTCACAAAGCCGGGCTATGATAACGGATGAGGTCGCCGTGCCCATTAGTCAATCTAATTATAGGCTAATAGCACGATAAGCCCGAAATAAACTCGTCCCACTGAGTATCGATTGCAAAATCCAAATCATCGTATGAGTTCGAATAGTAAGAACTGTCCGGGAAGTAAATGGATAGACCGTTTGAATCGGATACGTGTGCCATATTGAAGTCCACGGCGTCATCAACCGCCGCCGTTACGTCGTTTGCTGCATCAGCGAGCGGAACCGGTACCTCGCTCGTCGCAACCAGCGAGGCAAAATCATAAAGGTCCACGTAATCTTCATCCCAAAATTCCTTGGAGTTGGCCCAGGCGCCGCATATTTCTGCAAGGTAGCTCGTCTCTTGAGTAATGAGTTCACTGGCAAATATGTCCACGCTGCTCGCCAAATTGTCCATCATGGAAAGATCGACCGACGAGAGAGTGTCGTTCCAGGTATCGTGATCGTAATACGCCTGAACCATAGCCCGGCCCAATTCCGCAGGGCTCATGCCGGGAGTCGCAGCCAGGTCACCCAACCACATGTCATACGGCCAACCCCACCCCGGCTCCGTCTCTTCGCTGGCCACCACATAATCCGCATGATCTTGCAGGTAATAGGCAATTTCCGCCATTTGCATGAGGCATGCGTCAAAGCCTATAACATCTATCGATGTCAGGCCGGTGAATGTTAAAGCCGCTTCGAGAGCTTCCTTTAAATCGGTGTTAGTCAACTCGTCCCCCCCGTCGGTATCATCAAACGCAACCGCTTTAAGAGACCGGTATTCCGGGTATTTCCAACCGCTGCCGTGGTTCCATAATATCACCGCATAATGCAATGCGGGGAAATTGGTGACGCTCCATATAATGAAGTCTTCGAGAGTCTGCGGATCACCCATATTCAGCTCACCCGGACTCTTCAACAGAGTAGAATTGATGATGTTGACATTCGAGTCGTATTCGGCGAAATAATACCGCGCCCCGGTCCAGTTACCGTTCGAGGCGTCGTACCCGTTGATACGGTCTATCAGAACAACAACATTGATATTAGCGTCGCTTCCGACCGTCTCCATTTCGTTGAAATCGTCAATCGCCTCTCCCTCGAGATTGTTGTCACCGTCCAGGTAGACCATAATTGTCCAGCTTTTTTGCGCAGGTTCATCCACGGTCACTGAAGGCGCCGAGCCGCTATCCGAATCGCCGTCATCGTCCGTAACCGTACATGTCGCCGTAAACTCTCCGGCGATATAGTATGTGTGGCTGATGTCGGCGCCCGTACCGGTACGCCCGTCTCCAAAGTCCCACGAATAACTCAAAGGTTCGTTCCCGCCCGTTGCCTCGCAACCGAAGGAAACCTCGAGAAGAGGCGCTACTCCGCCGGTCGCGTCCGCAGTCACGTTCCCAATGGTGGGTTGCATATCCTCATCGCCGTTCCCATCGTCTTCTCCCCCACCCCCCCCACCATTACACGAAACCATCGCTACCGCGAGTATGCTCAACGCAATGCATAACACCAGCTGTCTTCTCATGATGTACTCCTTCTTGCAATTAGCACAATCTCTTAACCCTTTACATCCAAAAACTCCCTCCCCGGTTTTGTTGTGAACGGGAAAAAGAAGTATGCAATTAAATTAACCCGGATTTTGCGATTGGAATTACCGCACTTCTGCAATAATAGTGTAAC
>CAZDAF010000327.1:0-4595 GCA_964503115.1 uncultured bacterium | reverse complement strand
TTAGATCGGCAAATAAACAACATACCCTTCGTCGGGCTTCTGCAAGGCCCTGAGGATCGCCCGGACTTCCTGGTTCGCAGAATAAAGGAGACTCAAGCTGTAGGAGCGATATTGATGGTCCACAAGTTTTGCGAGCCGTTCGAGATCGATGCGCCGGAGGTCAGGGAGCGACTGAAACGAGAGGATATACCGGTACTTGTGATCGAGACGGATTTCGAGCCGGAAACCGGGGGCGCGCTACGCACCCGAATCGAGGCTTTTCTGGAGATGATCGGACATGGCTGATATACCCAAACCGAATGTTATCGAAACGCTGAAAGAACTGAAGGAGATAATGTTCACATACTATGTGGGCATAATGAAGGATAAACAAGAAGGCAAGAAACTGACTTTTATCAATGCGCTCGGGCCTCTTGAGATATTACTGAGTTTTGAAAGCCTCGTTCCTGCGTATCCCGAAAATCATGCCGCCGCCATACAGGCGAGGCACATGGCCGTCCAGACCGCCGAGGCTGCCGAGGGATTCGGATATACGCCGGACGTCTGCTCGTACGCCAGGTGCGATCTCGGCAGTTACCTGACCGGCGTAAGCCCGGTAGGCGGCATGCCTCAGCCCGACCTTTTGGTTTTTTGCAGCAACCAGTGCTGGACGATCATGAAGTGGTGGGAAACCATGGCCCGGCGATGGGGCGTTCCGTACTACATTATCGACGTTCCTTCGCAGGGAAGAGGTATGAAGACGCCGATGGACGCTAACAGCGTCGTATATATCGAGGAGCAGCTATGGGGCCTGATCGAGTTTCTCGAGAAGCATACCGGGGAAAAGTTCAATCGAGACCGATATAATCACATCCTGAAGGTTGGCAAACGAACGTGCGGGCTGTGGCGGAATATTATCGAGTCGGGCAGGAACGTTCCGAGCCCTATATCGATGTTCGACCAGTACGTCTCAATGGCGCCCATCGTAGGCCAACGCGGTCTTGAAGTTGCCTTGGGATTTTATGAACGCCTGTGGGACGAAATTCAGGATCGCGTGGCGAGAGGTATCGGCAGCATGCCCGATGAAAAGTTCCGGCTGTATTGGGACGGATTGCCGCTGTGGCACAATATGAAAGATTTCTACAACATACTCGCTGAAAAACGCGCGGTGCTCAACGCAAATAATTACACCATAGCATGGGCCGACCTCGAGGTTGATCCCGAAAATCCGTTCAGAGATATGGCGCTTAAGTATTTACGGTATTACGATACCCAGATCGAGGACCGCGCCCAGGACATCATGAGGTATTATCACTCGTACGGCCTGGACGGATTTATACTTCACTCCGATCATTCATGCCGTTTTCTATCACTTGGGTTGATGGGTGCTGCGCAGCGCGTGCAGGAGGAGACGGGCGTGCCGTCGCTTCTGTTGGACACCGACCACGGCGACCCGCGCCTGTACCAGTCGGAAACCATAAAGACACGCGTGCATGCTTATATCGAAACACTTGAAACCGATCCGAAAAGGGGGAACGGTGAAGATCAACCCGACCCGAGACGGATGCTTGTGTTGGAAAAAGCTGAGTTGGATACTGGCGCCTAACCCCGCGCAAGCCGCGGGGTAGTTTTCACCCGTACCCCGCACCTTGCGCGGGGTGACAATTTTAACGATTGAAGTTTGTTTGCAATGTCGTTCTATCAGGGGGATAAAATCATGTCTCGAATCCGTATAACTTCTCTATGTTTCATGTTTGTGGTTTCAGTGCTTACCGCAGGAGCCATTGATGCGACGGCGTCAACCGGGCGGCCGTTGGTTAATCGTCCGGATCCTGTGGTGCTCGAAGGTCGCAAGCTGCCGAAAGTAAAAGGCGCGGATATTGCGAGAATAAGAGTTTTCGCTTATAGGGAAGGCGGTTGGGAGGCGATACCCTTCCAGGTGGACGAGAGGTTTGTGAAGCGAGGATGCAGTGCGCCGCGATACGTCATCGCGCCGGAGGCCGACCCCGATCCCACATTCGACGACGACGATGAGCTGGTGTTTTTGGCCCGGGATATGGGCACAAAAGCTCCTGCGGGGGATATATCTGTCGGTTCGGGCCTCAGACCGAAGGCGATTACCGCAATATCGGCAGCCGGTTTGGGCGGTGAGCGAGGTTACGCATACGTGATGATTTTCGACTCCCCACCTTCGCCCCGCGCAAAACGCGGGGGATACATGGAGTGGAACTCGGAATCAAGGACGGTCCGTTCCCACCGGGGATATGAGGTCGGCTATCCGGAAAGTGATTCTTTCTTTTTTAACAGTTTGATAATACCCGGCAGTAACGGTGGCAACGGCAGAGATTTCGTCGACACGCTTAAAATGAGGGCCAATGGACGTATAATAGCACAACTGTTCGTTTATGATATAGATAATTCCGATTGGTACAATACCTTGAAGGGCGCCAAAGCCGGGCCGGTGCGAGTGATACGCCGGGTAAGGTTGAGATTTAACAGCACGGCTTTCAGGATACACCGGAGCACGGTTGATGTCGTTTATTATCCCCACTTTTTCTTTATGGAAGTGCCCATCCCGATGGGTACCTACAAGGCTTCGTTATACTACCAAGCCGATTTGAGCCTATCGCTCGACCTGGCGGACGATGCGCCGCCGATGACCTTTTTTAATGAGCGGAATGCACCTTCGGCCGGCGTAACGACGGACGGTAAGATGAGCGAAACGGAAAAGAAGCTCGATTACCGGCCTGCAAAGTGGCAGTGCCTTTCCGGAGATGCCGGCACCGTCCTGATTCGCATGGATCAAAGGCCCGGCTCACCGCTTAATCAGGACTTATTCTATCTTGACGATTCCACTCGCGCCGACCCGCCGGAGAACTACCCCGGCCATAGGGGTGAGACGGGATTCTTTATTGAACACATGGAGAAGGCCAGGAGAGCCGACCGTGTATTCAGATTAACTTTCTCTTTCCCCCTTTCTCACTCACGAGAGGAGCTTGATGTTTTTCATTCGATGTGGAATTCGCCGCTGGATGTGGATATTGCCGGTGTAGAGGAAATATCATCCAGGATACCACCGTCTCTAGCCCCCGACCGCCGTAAGGAGCCTCCCCGACCCAGTTACATGCCGCCTCCGATATCCACTCGCACGCGCGGTTATCTACCGCAGATACTCGCCGACCCGAACCTGGGCTATGGATCGGGTTTCCAGATAGTGGAAAGAAAGACTTTCGGCGCCGACTTGTCCAGCGACCTTCTCTTTCTTATATCCCACCGCCTCTTTCAAGTCTATCGCATTGAGGAAATTTACAAGGATTTGGGACCTATCAGCGAAATAAAGCTGAATGTGCGCTACCTGAAACATCCTAATCGCTTTTTCTACGGCATTGGTAATGACCGGACTCCCGACGATCTGGCCGTTTACCTCGAGGAACGAGTCGTCGCATGGCTCCTGCTGCAACGTAACATTACCGATTGGCTCAAGGCCGGCGTTCGCTTCGAGTTTATGCATGCCTATATCGGTCATGGAGAGATGTTTACTCAAGACGAGTGGAGTATCGAGGAGAAGTACGGTCCTTCCGACCGGATAATCGGGGAAGCTTATGGCCCTGAAGTGTATGGTCTTGAGGGCGGCTATAGCAACAGCATCGAGTTGTTATTGGCTCTGGATTTCCGCGATGACGAAAAATATCCGACTCGTGGAACTTATAATATTTTCTCCATGAAGCACACCCCCAAGTGGCTGGGCAGCGATTACGAATACACTCAATACCGCGTCGATCTCAGGTTTTACTATGGCGGAAAGTTGATCAACCCCGAAACCAGGGTGCCCGCCAAGCTGTTGCGCAGAGCCATAATCGGCTCGCAAACCAAGCGCGTACTGGCCTTTCGGATTGTGGGTCAGAGGACGGATGCGCATCTTATTGAATTTGCCGGTAGAACGATCAAAGACGTGCCTTTCTATTGCCTGAGTTACTTCGGGGACGTACACAGTTCCCGGGGTCATTACTGGGCGCAGTGGAAAGATAACGACGTTACGTACGCAATGGTTGAATTCAGGTGGCACATGCTTAAGATAATCGACGCTACTCTGTTTTATGACGTCGGTCGCGTGTGGGAGAACGTCAACTCACGCTCGCAATGGCGTTCGGCGGACTGGTCCGACCTGCACTCGAGCTACGGTTGGGGAATGCGCTTTCAGATGGTGCCCGATATGGTAATGCGCGTAGATTGGGGGTACAGCAAGGAAAACCCGGGAGGGCTGATGTATATTGCAGGTCAGCATACCTTCTAGTAACCTGCAATGTTCGATAGATACGATTTTAACGACTCTTTGCGAATAACCTTATTCAGGCGCTATAAAATTGAAGAGTCTTATTCCTTCCGCCTTAAGCCTTCTTCCTCCATCAATCGAAGTATTTGAAAAATTCCCGCTTATAGTGTTATAATTTAAGGTATTATGGATAGCTTAGCTCGATATTTCGGGTTTGAAAATGCCGGAACCGACTACCGCACCGAGATAATGGCCGGTCTTACCACTTTCATGACGATGGCCTATATCATTTTTGTTAATCCGAGCATATTGGCCAATTCCCATGGCTCGGGCATGCCTTTCG
>CAZDAF010000326.1:0-4606 GCA_964503115.1 uncultured bacterium | reverse complement strand
CGCCGTTTTCCTTCATGGCCTTACCAAACTCCTCGAGCATCTTGAAGGTGTGCTCGAAAATGAACTCGATCATAACCTTGCCCTGTTTGTGATCTGCGAGAGCGAAGTTCATCGTATTGGTGTTGAGGCTGGCCATATCAGGTTTCATCTCGACAATGGGAGCGATCCTTTGATCCGGACTTAAGCCGGTCGTAATTGCGGAACTCATGTTTACGATAAGCCCCGGGCACTTGTCCCGGATGGCCTCGATGGTAGGCCGAATGAGGTTCAAGTCCGGCGTTGCGAATCCCGTGCTTGGGTCCTTTGCGTGTATATGCACGATACTGACGCCTTCCTGCATGCACTTGTAGCTCTCCTCCGCAAACTCTTCCGGCGTGTAAGGCGTGTTCGGGTTATTGGACTTGGTGGTGGCTCCTCCGGCCAGCGCGGCGGTGATTATAAGTTTCTCTGCCATTTGTCCTCCTCCTTCCCAAATAAATTTTATGTCATTGACCGTTTACGGCCAATCATACTCGAAAGAACTTCGTCGCACAAGTGCCTGAACGATTTAATTGTTAATGTCGTTTAAGATATTCTCCGGCGTCTTCCTCCGGTCGATGATCCAAATGTCCAGAGTGGAATCCGAGTCTATGTTGCCGACGGCGGCGGCGTAAAAACCGCCCTCGGGATCGGTTTTATGGGTGGCATACCATTCCTCGAGATCCGGCGGGCAAGTGCTATATTTCGTCACCGACGATGGTATTACCATATCACACGACAGGTAATAGGAATATTTCGTCTCGCCTATCGGGCTCCAGCCGATTTGTTCGAATTTAGTACCCCATCGGTTTAATTCGGCGAAATAAGCGATTTGGGCAGTTGTTATGGATGCGAGGTTGGTTTTGGCTTCGCTTTGCCGAGCTTTTGCCTGGAACTTGATGAAATTGGGTATCGCAATGGCGGCCGCTACTCCTATAACAGCGAACGACATCTGGCTAAGCTGGGCAAAATTGCCCTTTTGCTCCATGCTCAGCCACAAATACCCTTCCGAAATCCCCCATTCGCCCCAGGAAGGCCCGAAGGAACCCATAAATTCCGATACCATTTTTATCATGGCCTTCGCCTCGGGCGGCGTATCGGGCATCGAAGCCATCCCTTCGTATATCGGCATAGCCTTGGATATGTCGGACATCGCAACATGCCGGGACGGATCGCTGAACATGGCGCCGGCCCCGATTTTCGCGATAGCCTCGGCAAGGTTCGGAGATACGGGCTCTTGGACCTGCGGAGCAAGCGCCAAATCTCTCCAGGAGCTCAACACCAACCAGTCTCCCACCAACCCCCAATGGAGCGCAAACTTCTCCTTGCCGGGAGTTTCAAACGAGTATAAAACGGAACCATCTTCGAAATCTTCCCGATGGACCCCTTTTCTTTCCTCTTTTTTGAGCATATTCGCCATAAGTGTTTTGTAAATTTTCTTGGCCTCCGGCGTACCGTCGACGTGAACAGCCATGAGGAAACCGATGGACTTGGGCAAATCTTCCATCTCCTCGACTTTTCGGAAATACTCGGCCAGCAGGACGCCGCTTTTCAGGTGACCCAACAGGTCTTCTTTCAACCTTACGCCAAACTCCTTCTCAAATTCCGCCACAGTCTCTTCAAACTTGACGCGGGACTTTGGCGAGAAAACCAAACTTTCTTCGACAATGGCGAAAATCTCCTTGAAATTCACCAATTCCTTCATAATGACCGCCGCGTCCGGCGGCATCGCTGCGAGTAGCTTGCCGGCGTCGTCCGATCCGGAAAATATCCTCGATAAGTACCCATCTTGAGGCACGGGAAGATGGAAAACACTTTTGCTTTTATCATCCCCAAAATAGCTCGCGGCAGCTACACCTCTATCCGAACTTATCCACTTATCCATGTACGAGCCGGACAGCTTGAGGACGGTGCCCAGTGCGCTTTTCGCAAGCACTATCAGGTCCGGAGACAGGTAAGCCCATGCGTCGGCGCCCTTTTCAAACGGGGCCATCGTCTTTTTGAATTGTTCACCCTGCGATAAAGACTTGAAATCGCCCGAAATTAACCAGGTTATGGTATTTTTGGTGTACGAGAGTATGGCGTAGCCCTTATGGTGCGAGTAATGGATGATTTCCCTGGCGTCTACCTTGATCGATGTCACATTCGAGTCTTCGGTTATTTCCAGTTTTAAGTGAGGGTTGACTTTTTTCAACACCCGGTCTGATATTTCCCGGATAAACTTATCGAAAGCGGTCTTATTTCGCACCGGCACGAAAACCACTACCTGCACCCCGCCGGTAAGCTCCAGCGTCGGCAGCGCCGCTGTGAAGGGTCTGTCGAGATCTATTCCCCTCTGTTCGTAAGCCGCAGGGGAAAGGGGATCGAAGCCTAATAATTCTTTCACCTTGCGCTCGATCTCTTCAGGATCAAATCGGGCCTCTTCGGGCAGTCCCTTTGTCATGGCAGCCACTTTGTCCAGGAGTTCGCGCAAGTTCGACGGCACGGCACTCCAGAACAATTTCGGCGAGTTGACCTGTAATATCACCTGGGTGCCGGCTGGAAGAATATCTGCCGGCTCGGATTTCTTGCTAAACAGCTCACAACTCGACATGAATAAAACAACCGTACAAACGGTCGCAAACATTGCGAAAAACCGTTTTGATCCCATAATTCTTGCTCCTTTCAATCGTTCTATAGGTTCAACACCTGCATTCAATTATGATTAACTTCTACCGCATAAAAAGCCCACCCCCGTTTAGATATACCAAAGTTGGGGCGTTGTCAATCGAAAAGCAAGTTCGGCCAACGTTTCATTAGTTGTGGACGTGGAGATAAATTGGAATTAAACTATGGTTTAACTCACTACCGTCCAAAATAACGTGAAATCCGCATTTTGGACAAGATCGATTTTATTCATCTCCCACCCCAAGATTTCAAATAACTTCGCACTGAAAACTTCGCACTTGTGACTTTCCCCCGTGTTGACACCCCTTCAACAAAAAGGTAACATTTGATAATTCACTGTTAGGGGGAGCATTCCGATGGCCGAAAGAAGCTTGAACAAAGCGATGCTTATAGGACGCTTGGGCGGCGATCCCGAGATTCGTTTCACGCCCGGCGGGCAAGCGGTGGCCAACTTCAGGGTGGCCACTTCCGAAAGCTGGATCAATAAAAACGGTGAGAGGGAAGAGCGGACTGAATGGCACCGGATAGTAGCATGGGGTAAACTCGCCGAAATTATAAACCAGTACCTGTCCAAGGGCCGGCAAGTATACCTCGAAGGCCGTATCCAGACCAGGGAGTGGGAAGATCGCGACGGAAACAAGCGCTGGACCACCGAGATAGTAGCCAACCAGATGATAATGCTCGGCGGTCGCGGTGAGGCCGGGGCGAGCGACAGCAAACCCTCTTCCACAAAGGCGGAAGAACCTCCTTCCGACAACTATGCTCCCGAGGACTCCGCTCCCGAGGACGATATACCGTTTTGAAACATAAGGATATTCTGATATATAATCCATATGTACCAGCTTGCACGGACTGCAGTATCGATCAAATGGGGTGGAAATGACGGACAGTAACCCGGCTACGGAAACCAAAACGAAAACCGGCAAGCCTTCGCGCTCGAAAGGCGCTAGGGAAACCCGTGAGAAGGAGGCTCGCGCACTCAACCGCCTTATGGTTGAAAACGCGGGGAGAATAGCCACCAGAATAAAAGCTCGTGCGGTATTTATTTTCGCCGACGCATGCAGCGACCCGACGCCTCTGGAGAAACTTCACAACAAAAAGATCAACACCGTTCTGTTTACCAAAAACGAAGCGGATTTGCCCAAGGAACTCCATAAGTATGTGAAAAACATACTAATTATTCCGAACATTAACCTCACCCGCATGGGCCATGTAAAGGTTGCGGCGGTAATGGCCATCAACGCCAATCTTCTCGACCACGGCGACAAGGCGGTTTTTCTTTCCGGCATCAGCGAACTCGGCGCTCTTGATTCGACCATCGTTTTGGAAATAGGCCGCGAGTTTGAGATGATATCCAGCGACGACGTACGCAACCTTTCGGAAAACATCAAGCCCGCCATTTTCGAGGCGGTGCTTAACCTCACCGTCGAGATCGCACATCAGGGAAGGGAAGGGAAAAGCGTCGGCTCCACATTCGTCATCGGTGACGTCGAGACGGTACTCGCTCGATCCAGGCAACTTACTATCAATCCCTTCAAGGGATACAGCGAAGACGAACGCAATATTTTGGACCCCGAAGTGAGGGAAACCCTCAAAGAGTTTTCAAGCATAGACGGAGCCTTTATAATACGGGAGGATGGAGTGGTTGTTACCGCAGGCCGACATCTCAACGCGGCTTTCGAGGAAGAAAGCTTGCCGCAAGGGCTTGGCAGCCGGCATGCTTCCGCCGCCGGCATCACCAGCGTATCCGACGCCACCGCCCTCGTGGTCAGCGAATCCACCGGCGACGTGAGAATATTCCGCAAGGGAAAAATATTCCTTACCATCGAAAAAAGCGCCCGATAAAGTTACATCCTATTGTAAATTACCTCTCAGGAGACCCTGATTCCCGGTTAATGGCATGGTAATGTTTTTTCGGAAG
>CAZDAF010000325.1:0-4631 GCA_964503115.1 uncultured bacterium | reverse complement strand
CGTTACCATGAACTCGCTGCGTACTCAATTGGCGCTGGTGACCCAGGAAACATTCCTTTTCAATGAAAGTATTCTTGATAACATCGCATACGGCGTTCCGAAACCCGTAAGCAATGACGAAGTTATTGAAGCGGCAAAGGCCGCCAACGCGCACGATTTTATTACAGCTACAGCCCAGGGCTATGATACCATAATCGGAGAACGCGGCCTCAGGTTGAGCGGAGGGCAACGGCAAAGACTGGCAATAGCCCGGGCGCTATTGCGAAACGCGCCCATTCTCATTCTCGACGAAGCCACGAGCAACCTCGATAGCGAGTCCGAGCTTGAAGTGCAAAAGGCTCTCGAAGTGCTCATGAAAGACCGGACGACCTTGGTCATCGCTCACCGGTTGAGCACAATACGCGACGCCACGAAAATCGTCGTTCTCGATGATGGAATCAAGGTAGAAGAAGGAACACACACCGAACTGATTAACGAGGGGAAAGTATACAAGCGCCTCTACGAATTGCAGTATTTCGACCAGGAGGGAGAGGCGGCCATTGGCTGAGAAAAAAAAGACCATCAGGAAACGAATGTGGCGCAGTTTCCAGAAGGATGTCGGCCCGGTTTTGGCTCCTTCTCTTGGAGTATGGATAATCAGGGCTTTCGGCTTGACCATGAAAAAAGAGGTTATCGAACTGGGGCCGTTGCTGGACGAACTGAAGCACGGCCGGCGCGTTATAATAGCGTTTTGGCACGGTCGCATGTTGATGTTGCCGGTGTTTTTCGAGCGCTATATTCCCCTGGAGGCGCACGTACTTATCGGGTTTCACACCGATGCCGAGATCATCTCCAGGGTAATAAAAAGCTTCGGCCTTTTTTCAATAAGGGGGTCAAGCAAAAAAGGGGGCAAATCGGCAGGCTTGCATATAGTGCGCATGCTGCGCAAAGGCGACGTAATCCTGGGCTTCACGCCCGACGGCCCAAAGGGACCGGGAGAGGTGGCCAAGCGGGGACTTATCGAGTTGGCTTACATGTCCCGTGCCGTCATTGTCCCTGTGTCTTATGCGGCGAGCAGGCAGATAAAGGTAAATTCGTGGGATAAATTCGTTATACCCCTTCCCTTCTCGAGGACGGTCTTCGTCGCAGGGAAACCACTGGAAGTAACCGGAAAAGAAACGAAGGAAGAAAGAGAAGCGTTGCGACGGGAAATAGAGCGTCGGCTTATAGATGCGGGCGTCACTGCCGAGAAGGCCGCCGGCTCTACTGAAATTGAAATGCGACAAGCGCAATGGGAAAAACTTCTGTGGGGCGGTGGTGGAAATATATATCGCACATTGTCCCGGCCGCTCGCCGCTATATACGGCCTCGCGGGAAGCATAAGGGCAAGGTTGTACGAGAAAGGCCTCCTCCCGTCTTACCGCCCGCAAACATTAACGGTTTCCGTCGGCAATATCACACCCGGCGGCTCGGGTAAAACGCCTCTGGTGATGGCCCTGTCCGACGCTTTCACTAAAAGAGGCCTCAGACCGGTGGTGATTACCAGGGGTTACGGCGGCTCGAACAAGTCGGGAGCCATCGAGGTAAATTCCGGCGCCGACCCGTCCAAGGTAGGCGACGAGCCGGCAATGATGGCTGCGATGATGCCCGATACGCCCCTGATAAAGGCGCCGTGCCGCAAGCTCGGGGCAAAAACGGCGGAATCGACCCTCGGCGCGGACGTGCTCGTGCTCGACGATGCCTTCGGGCACCTGGCTCTGGCGCGGGATTTCGACATCATACTCGTAGACGCGATCAGGGGCTTCGGAAACTGCAAACCCATGCCCGCCGGGCCGCTCAGGGAACCCATTTCGGAATTAAAAAGAGCGGATTGTATAATCATCACTCATACAAACATCGCCCTACCCCGACAAACGACCGATATTAAATCCACCGTTGCAAAATTCGCCCCACAAGCGCTCGTGTTGGAAGCGATATACAGGGTTTGCGGAATAGTCGGCAAAGCGGGAGAAACTCCGCAAACTGCAGACCTGCTCTCAGGCCGTAAAGTCGTGGTCTTCTCGGGCATAGGCAATCCGACCTCTTTCCACCGGATGATGGAAGAACTGGAGGTGCATGTCGTCGCAACCTTGAATTTTAGCGATCATCATCCTTACGCAACCCGCGACCTCGAACAAATAAGCCACGTCGCCAAGGAAAACAACGCCGATTATGCCGTGACGACCGAAAAAGACCTTGCGCGACTCGGCGAGCGCCGGCCCGCCGGTATCGAAGTCGTGGCTTTAAAAATTACTTTGGAAATGAACGATTTAGAATGCCTGATCGACCGAATACTAAAGAAAACGCCGGGAAAAAACCCTTATTAACACGGATAAGGTACCGCCTGGAGTATATTGGCTTCCTCATAGGAGAAGCTCTCCTTAGAAGTTTGTCCAGAGAAAGCGCCCATAATTTTGCGCGTTCTCTGGGCAGAGTAACCTGGCTGCTGAGTAAAAGGCGTCGCAGGATAGCTCTCGCCAATGTGGCGGCGGCATATGCTGGAGAGAAATCCTTTTCTCAAATTCGCAGAATAGCGCGAAAGAACTTTCTACATATCGCGGAAACGGCAGTTGATCTTGTGCGCAGCACGGAAATGAACAATGACAATTTAGACGAGTTCTTCATATTTGAAGGCGCCGACATTATCGAGCGCGAACTGGAAAAAATCAAGGGGAACTCAAAAGGATTTATATTAATATCCGCGCATTTGGGAAGCCAGGAAATGCTCATCGGACATATCCTGAAATATGGAAGAGGCAAGGAAACCGTAATCACCAAGTGCGTTCGAAACCCATATCTGGATAATTACCTTCAAGCTCAGCGGGAAAAGCTGGGCGTCAAGGTGCTCCCGCATAGGGGGTCGGGCAAGGAAATAATAAAGCGACTTACATCCGGCGAGGTCCTTTTTTTCCTCCTGGACCAAAGGGCAAGCTTTTATGAGGGGGTCAAATGCGATTTCTTCGGCCGGCCGGTAGTGGCCCATAAAGCTGCCGCACAGCTTGCACTTACTTTCAATCTGCCGGTAATACCGGTTTTCGTTCCCAGGAACGACGATGGGCGATACAGGCTTATTTACCAGGAACCGCTCGATCTGGCCAGAACCGACGATATGGAAAAAGACATCCGGGAAAATACTCAACTTATCCAGAACACTATAGAGCAAATGGTAAGGCTTTACCCCAAACAATGGTGGTGGCCGCATGACAGATGGAAACACGGTGAGGCGGCGCCGAATGAATAACCGGGCCGTATTTCTCGACAGGGACGGTACTATCATCCGGGAAGTGGGGTATCTTTCGCACCCGGATCAGGTCGAGGTGCTTCCGGGAATACCCGAAGCGCTAAAAAGATTAAAAAACAGCGGCTTTCGGCTGGTGGTGGTAACTAACCAATCGGGCGTGGCGAGGGGAAAGTTCGGGATCGAGGAAGTGGAAACCGCAAACGCGAGAATGAGGGAATTGCTTGTGGCGCAAGGCGTCGAACTGGACGCAGTATATTATTGCCCGCATCTTGACGGATGCTCGTGCCGAAAACCCGCCGGAGGCATGGTCGAGCGCGCGGTCGAGGATTTGGGCGTCGAGCCGACGCGTTCTTACGTGGTAGGCGACCGGTTAAGCGACGTGGGGTTGGCGCGTACGGTAGGAGCTTGCGCTATAATGGTGCTCACCGGCTATGGGACGGAAGCATTAAAGGAGCTTGAAGAAAGCGACCTTACGACCGATCACATAGCGGCGGACCTCGCCGAAGCGGCGGAATGGATACTTATAACGGAGGAATCCGAATGACGCGCATACCGGCATATGCATTGACGCTCGCGACACTCGCGGTCTTCTTGCTTACCTTCTCCGCTTGCCCGCGCAGCAAGGAACGTGCAACACGCGCAGCCGCTGAGGAGCGAGATGCAACGCTGGGACTCCGCCATTGCCCCGATGGAATGGCTTACGTCAAAAAAGCACGGATTTGTATGGACATCTACGAATATCCGAACGCCTTCGGCGAGGTTCCACTCGGAGGAGTCAAATGGGAAGACGCTGAAAGGCTATGCCGGGAGCAGGGAAAAAGGCTGCCCACCGCAAAGGAATGGGAAGCGGCTTGCAAAGGTAAAGAAGAGCACATATACCCTTACGGAAAAGAATATAAGGTCGGTGTATGCATAGTGGACTTAATGCCAGGCGACGGAGCCGCGCCTTCGGGCGCCGTGCCCGATTGCCGCACTGCCGAGGGTATATACGACCTCAGCGGTAACATGTGGGAATGGACTTCAACTCCGGGATTCGAAAAAGGAACTTACTACGTCAAAGGAGGCTCCTGGTCGAGTTACCCTTCCGTAGCAACCTGCGAATTTAAAGCATGGGAACCGCCCGAAGCCGGTGGCCCGGATTACGGCTTCAGATGCGTGACAACTCCTAGCCATTTCTGATAAAACGGACAGTCCAAAGTTTTAAGAAGGCTGAAGGCTACAGGCCCTCGGCCGCGTGGGAGCGTAATATCCCGCACAATAAGTTCGGCAAACTGCATCGAATGGCCGAGTTTTCGACAGTCCGACGAGACCGGAACGCCTTACTTTCTTTTGGAAAAAAGAAAGTAAGCAAAGAAAACCTGGTTACCGCTCA
>CAZDAF010000324.1:0-4638 GCA_964503115.1 uncultured bacterium | reverse complement strand
TTCAATCTTTGTTGCGTCCTATAATATCTGAGCCAGAAAAAACAAACCCTATATCAACTGAAGGGTCGGATGAATCTAACTTCCCACCAGATAAGGAGTTAGATGTCTCTCTGAAGCAGCTTTCTCCTAATGTCATTTCGCCCAATCCTTACCAAGCCCGAACCGTATGGAACGAAGAGGAGTTGGCTGAACTGACCGAATCCGTTAGGGCTAATGGTATTATACAACCGATTATCGTCCGTCCGGCCGGGACCGGGTATCAGCTCATCGCCGGGGAACGTCGCTTTAGAGCCGCAAAAATGGCATCTCTACCGACGGTACCGGCGCTTGTGCGAAAGGCAAGTGATGAGCAACTGCATGAATGGTCGCTGGTAGAGAATATACATCGCGTCGATCTGAATCCCATCGAACGGGCCAAAGCCTATAGGGATTATCTGAGCACTTTTTCGCTGACGCAGGCTGAGGCGGCGGAGCGACTCGGTGAGGGGCGATCAGTTATTGCTAACTACTTGCGATTACTTGACTTACCGCATGAGATTAAGCAAATGTTGGCCGACAATCAACTGAGTATGGGCCATGCGCGGGCCATCCTTGCCTTGCCGACGGATGATCTTCGACGAAAACTGGCCAATCGGGCGATGGCAGGGCGGTTGAGTGTACGTGAAGTGGAAAGGTTGGTCCGGCGATATCTTGCAGGCACGAGCCAGACGGCAGTGGCGCCGCGAGCGAAAACGCCTCACATTTTAGACCTCGAAAAAAAATTAGCCGGGCAGTTGGGAACGAAGGTGAGCATCGATACCCAAAAAAACGGCCAGCGGGGACGGATCGTCATCGAGTTTTATTCGTTGGATGAATTTGACGGGATGATGGAGCGGCTTGGTTTGGTTTGCGGAGAGGATGTCTAAAAACATGACTGATAAGAGTTTTAGCGTGATTATTATAGCCTTTCATTGTATAATTTAGTAATTAGGCGAAGTATATTTCAGTTTTAAAGAGTATCGAATAGTGTTTTGAGAAGTCCCTTTTTTGGAGGACATACCGTGAAACGTTTGAATTACCTCATCGTTGTTTCGTTGGTGCTTGTTTTCTCGATTCTCAATATTACCCTTGCCCAGCAGCAGGAAAGAAAAGCACGAGACATCCACCAGGCTATTATTAATAACGATATCGATCAAGTGAAGTCATTCCTTTCGTCCGGGACTGATGTCAATTATAAGAACAGGATGGGTTGGACGCCGCTCCATACGGCGTTAACGAGAGAAAAGTGGGAGATTGCCGAATTCCTTATTTCCAAGAATCCCGACTTTAATGCGAGAGACAACCAGGGAAAGACTCCTCTTTATATCGCGGTGGAAAAGAATCAAAAGAAAATTGTCGAACTCCTTCTTGCCAAAAAGGTTGATGTAAACGCTGTAGCGAGAGGGGGGCAAAACGCTTTTTCTTTAGCCAAAAGCATTGGTAATAATGAAATGGCATCACTTCTTCAACTGCATGGTGGAGAAGAACCTGTATTGGACATGGAAGGGGATGGATATTACGGACGGCGAGGCGGAGCGCCCCAGGGCGGCGCACCAGGCGAGGGGGGGGCAAACCAACCTATGTTACAAGCCCGTCCGACGAATGAGCCCAGCGTGCTTGAGGATCCGAATGAGGTGAAAGCCCGAGTCAAGACGTTTGCCGGTCTTGAGAAGATCATAAAGCAAGAGGCGGACAAAGGTGCTACCGAAGAACGTCAGTGGCGTCAGACTCGATATGACAACAGGGGAATGCTTTCAAAAGCCGTACAGAAACAATTTGACGGGGAGATGGCCCTTATTAAAAAGATAGCTACAGAAGAGAAGACGAAACAAACCATCGTAGCGATCGATAACCTCGTTTCACAAAAACAGGAACGGTCCAAGAAAGTTTACAGAGAGCTTTTACAGCTAAGAAGGAACGGGGGGCAAGACCAAGGTATGGTGCCGGGCCAGATGCCAACGATGGGCCGGGGAGGCGGTAGAGGTCGATCTTCCGGCAGGGGGGGACGAGGGCGTTCTTCGATGCAAGGCGGACAAATGGGAGGTGATATGGGCGGTTACTATGGCGATGGTGGTGATATGATGGGCAGATCATCCCGAACACGTCCTACTCGCCCCCAGGATCAGATCGATCCGCAAACCGAAGCGGAAATACGCCTTTGGTCCCAAGGTTCAACAGATCGGAGGGATGATCTGTTGAAGAGCGTGCATGAACAGATTATGGTGGAGATGAATTCGATACGATATATCGCCGACGAGGAAGAAGCCAAGAAAACAACGGCGGCCATCGACGGATTAATGCTGGCCCGTCTGGAGCGCTACGACCAGACGGTTTTAAACATGGAAGAGGATGCAAGGAAAGCTGAGGAACGTCAACTTAAACTCGAGCAGCGTTATGGTCGAAGCTCGGGAAGAAATATGCAGGGAGACGCCACGCAACAAAACACATCTCAAAGAGGACGTGGCCGGCGGCGATAAAGGCAATGACGGAGCGATTAAAAGGAAAGGTCGCCATTGTCACCGGAGCCAGCAGAGGGATCGGCAGGGCGGTGAGTCTTTCGCTGGCGCAAGAAGCGGCAACCGTCGTCCTGGCGGCGCGTTCTATCCCGGATCTTCGGAAAACCGCTGAAGAGGTTATTCAAGCGGGTGGGCAAGCGGAGATCGTCGTCACAGAACTCACAGAAGAGGATTCCATAAAGAGCCTTGTCAAAGTAACGGACGAGACTTTCGGGCGACTGGATATCCTTATTAATAATGCTGGTATCACACATTCGGCAAAGCTGGAGGAAACCCAAACAGAAGATTGGGAGCGATGCCTCTGGGTGAATGCCCGAGCGCCGTTTATTCTATGTAGAGAAGCCCTGGGACTATTAAGAAAGTCGCGACCGGCTTACATCATCAATATCGCATCCGTCGTGGGCGTCAAAGGCTATCCGTTACAAAGCGCTTATACGGCTTCTAAACACGCCCTTCGAGGTATGAGCATATCGTTGTCGGAGGAATTGAGAGGTTCGAGCGTTCGCGTTCATGTGCTTTGTCCCGGCGGCGTGGATACCGAAATGGTCAGTAGGGTTCGTCCCGACATTAAGAAAGAAGAGCTTATCGGTCCTCATGAGATTGCCGAGATGATCCTTTATCTCGTCACACATAAGGGTAATGCGGTTCTTGATGAGCTGCATATTCGCAGAGCAACCTCAACGCCTTGGTTTTGAAGCGGGGGGGAGTTCTGAAAAATTGAAGGTTAGGCATATATTATTTAAGAAAATCATCCTTCGGATCTTCAGAACTCATTTAGGTCTCATTATATAGGAGAAATCGATGCGGTTTGTTTGTCAGCGAGTCCTAAAAGCGGAAGTTAAGGTCAACGATCAATCTGTCGGGAAAATCGACCGGGGACTGCTCGTTTTCCTCGGTGTCGGTAAGGGTGATACCGAAGCCGATGCCCAATTCATGTCCGACAAGCTCGTGAACCTTCGAATCTTCGCGGATGAAGCCGGCAAGATGAACCGAAGCGTCCAGGACGTGGGAGGATCGATTCTGCTCATCAGCCAATTCACGCTCCACGGCGATTGCCGCAAAGGCCGCCGGCCCGGCTTCGACGCGGCCGCAGAGCCGGAATTAGCCGAGTCGCTCTACGAAAAGGTCATCGCCTTAGTTGCCGAAAAGGGTGTACTTGTCGAAAAGGGCGTCTTCGGCGCCTACATGCAAATCACCAGCATCAACGACGGCCCCGTCACCTTCCTGCTCGACAGCACCAAATTGTTTTGAAAATAGCTTAGTTAGTTCCTGTTGCGGAAGCACTATTTGTCATTCCCGCGAAGGCGGGAATCCACTTTTTTACGCCCTGGACCCCTGCCTTCGCAGGGGTGACATGTGAGTTTTCTACTTTCCGCAACAGGAACTAGTTACATTTGATCTGCTGGGAACTGCTTCGAGTCCGTCAGTAAGTGACGCCATAAAAGATATGCAATAACCACAAGCACCAGCATCCCAGTGCCAGCCAATGCGCGCAGAGGTGCGTCGATGATGGTTCCCGTAGTCATTACCGATGCTGTCACTATTACTATAACCGGTGGAACAATGCCAAGAGGAGCTTGGAAACGCAATGGTTCACCAACGCGTCGGTACCGTAAAATCAAGAGGGCAACAGCAGTCACCGCATAGAAAATCCATACACTAAACGAGAATAATCCGAGCAAGAAATCAAACGAGGCCGTTATACTATAAACTGCCGTCGCCACTGCGATCATGACAACTGCACGCAACGGGACGCCGCGTCTATCCAGTTTTCCCAAGGCCGAGAAGAAGAATCCGTCGGACGCCATGGTTTGAATCAGACGAGAACCAACCAAAACTGTACCATTTACTGACCCCAGAGTACACAAGACAACCGCTCCTGCGACCAGCTTTGCTGCACCTCCACCAAATCCAGCCGATACTGCATCAGCAAACACACGTTCGCTATTGGCTGCCTGATCGAAAGACAACAGAGAACTGACGGAAAACTGAACGAGCACATAAATAATAATAAGGATTGAACAACCCACCCATACGGCGCGGCTTAAATCGCGTGATGGATTTTTCAACTCTCCAGCAGTCATGTTAATATCTGACCATCCAT
>CAZDAF010000323.1:0-4638 GCA_964503115.1 uncultured bacterium | reverse complement strand
CACGGCTGGTGAAAGCTTCCGCTCGAGAATCGAGCCATTTTTTAAGAAGATCGAGCCCGCCTACATGCTCGAAACTGATCTTCGTTTCGAGGAATTCGAGCGCCAGCGCTTCCCTCGCCAAAGTGCGCTTCTCGCCCAATATCCGCTCGAGGAAGCCATCGGGATCTTTCGGCAGTCGTGCGCTTGCCAATTTGAACACCCGCGTTGCTTGAGCGGCAGTCAGTCCCGCTGCTGCAACGGCGGCGCGTTCGGAATCTTCGGCCGAAAGGCTTTTGCCCGCCTTCTCCAGTGCATGATCGAGAAGCAGCCTGAGTTCATCGCCGTCCGGCAGTGGAATATCGAGATATGAAGTATCCTTTTCTAATTCTCCGGGAAGGGCGGCCAAAGGCATTGCCAACACCAACTGCGGAGCGTCGGCGGGCGAAGCAAGTGCTATATCTCTAAGGCCACGGACACAACGCGCATCGTCAAAAAAGCGGTGAAAATCCTTCAGCAAGGCCACTGCACCGGCCGCGTTTCTCAATTTGCGCAAGGTCTCGAACGGATCGAGGGCGTCATCGCTGGAGGATTTATCTTCAACCCCACCGTGAAAACCTCGGACGGAGTTCCAAATGTAGAGCTTTTTATTTAGCCGGTCTGCGGCACTCCTTACGACTCGCTCGATACAGGTTTCCTCCCATGAGGTCACAACCACCACGGGTAAACCGGCTTCGAGGAGCGCCGCGAGTTCCGTTGATAATTTCGCCTCCCGGGGCAGTTCGAGGTCGCTCATTCATCATCCTCGACAAGTATCTCGCGCACTTCATCAACGGTAAGGTTCAGCCCGATGGCGGGAGCAACTTCGGTCGCTAATCTCTCTTCCGAATATCCGGCGATTTTATGGAAGCGACCCAGCACGCGCCGCTGCGCCGCCGAGTTGAAAGGACTGGAACTTCTCGCCTCGACGGCAAGCCACAGGCATTCTTCCTTGCTAACCTCATTCTCCTGAAAAATTCTCGCCCATGTCTCATCGACATTGAGTTTTCGCATTGCGAGATACCTTGCATATCCCGCAATTATAAATAACCAATCCATATACTTCAGCAGTATGAGGGGATAAACCTGCCCTATCCTCTCGAAGCTCTCGGCCATCCTATCAATGTTCGATGGATTCAGATCGAAAATGAAATTGTCCCAGCCGTCGGCGGTTATATCTATGCGACTGAGCAGCACCCGCTGTAATTTCATGTAAGATACCTCCCGTCAAATGGGAGGGTAAATTCAATCGAGTGCGAAAGCAAATGTGCCAACTCCACGCCATTGGGACAAATTACAACACGATGGGCGGTTATGTCACAACACCCGACATTTCAAAATACTTTTTCGCCGTCGTCGCCGTGCAAGTCTTTGAAAACATACAAGAAAATTTTTTGGCAAGTTTGGCATAATTAATGCAGCTCTTTGAAAGGGAGTGATCGAGTGCGAGGAGGCGATTTATCAAGCTTCTGCCGCCCAACGACTTGAAGATAGTTTTTCTCGCCCCTCCTCTAAAAGTCGTTGTACGATCACTTATAAGATAAAGGGAACCCCGCCGGCATACTTCGGCGGGGTTCCCGGTTTTTTCTTTCCGGTCTCCCGCGTCGATACTTTCCTAACTTCCGGCTCCCTTATTTCAAAACCTGTAGATGTCTGCTATATTGGCCTCCAAGCGAGACAATGGATTTAAATCCCTTGTCCCCATGTAAAATCAGGCAAAGGACGTACAAAAGATGAAAGCCGGGCCGGACAGATCGAACGATATGCGGTTCCTTTTAGGACTGGGCCTGTTCAGTATCGCAATCCTTGCCGTAGAGATTCTTTCCATGCGGCTTTTGGCATTGCTGCTTTGGCATCACTTCGCCTTTTTTGTTATCGGCGCCGCGATGTTGGGTTTCAGCGCAGCAGGTTTATGGCTAAACCTTCGGGGAATGGATAAGGAGGAAGCGGAAAAGAAAACGGGCTTATACATGCTTGTATTCGTGGGAGTCAGTGCGGCGATGCTCGCCATATGGTCGGTGATCCCCGTCAGGTATGTCGGGGTACCGTGGTGGAATGTGGCGGCAAAGCTTGCTCTGTACTTCTTTTCCCTGTTTATGCCGTTCTTTTTTGGCGGCGTCGTTGTAGTGATGGCTTTCGTGCGCTGTGAAGGTCGGGCGGGAAGCGTTTATTTCGCCAACATGATCGGCTCGGGGCTGGGCTGCTGGCTGACAATTGCCATGCTGCCGCTATTGGGCGCAGATCGGTCGATGATCTTAGCCTTATCCCTGGCGGGATTATCGGCGCTCATCTGCGAACGAGGACGTTGGCTTAACCGTATTCCGGCGATAATAATCGTACCGATCTTCACCGTTTCGGCCTTGACCGGCATTCCTCACATAGACTGGTGGTCTTCGGAAAATAAAGTCCTAGGCTCCATACGACGGTTATTGCCCGACCAAACACTGCTCTATTCGAAGTGGGACACCAATGCCCGTATAGACGTGATACCTTTTAACATGCCAACAGCAAAAGTGTCTCAATCGACACGCGATCTTCTAGGTATTCCTGAAGGTATGAATCATCTGGTAATTACGATCGATGGCGATGCAGCCACCTATATTCTTAACTTTTCGGAGGGATTCCGAAATACAGATTTTTTCAAGAAAATGGTATATGGAGCGGGTTATATCGCTCATAAGCCGAAGCGTGTTTTGGTGATTGGGCTGGGAGGAGCGCTGGACATCATGGCCGCGCTAAAAAACGGCGCCCAATATATCGACGGGGTGGATATCAGTCGGCGAATGATCGAGGTGGTGCAGGATGTGTTCGCAGATAAAGCCGAGAATGTTTACCAGGATCCAAGAGTCCACATACACCACAGTGAAGGCCGGAGTTTCGTGAAACGTTCGCGAGATAAATACGATCACATACAAATGACCGGCGTGGATACATGGACCGCTCTATCGTCCGGCGCATATATGCTCAGCGAAAATTACCTCTATACCAAAGAAGCCTTTGCAGATTTCCTGGATCGTCTGGAGGCGGGCGGAACGCTGACAATCACCCGGTGGCGGTTCCTGCCGCCTCGCGAGTGCCTGCGTGTATGTTCAACGGCGGTGGCGACTCTCAGATCTCGAGGAGTAAAACACCCGGAACATCATTTTACTGTAATCAGGCAGTTGGCTTTCAGCGCTATCACAATTAAAACCTCGCCCTACACCGGTGAAGAGCTGGCGGCACTATCCGATCGAGTGAATTCGGTGGATACCCTGAAATGGGTATACCGGCCCGGCGGAACGGAAAGTAACAAGTTTGCGGCATATTTCGATGCCGTGGCGCGTCACGAAGAATCATCCTTCATAAGAAATTACCGATTTAACATAAAGCCGACAACGGATGACAGTCCATTCTTTTTCCAATATTACAGATGGAATCGGCTATGGTCCGACCTGACAAAGCCTGGGATCCGCATACGTTTACGGGACGTTCTGCCCCTGGGCAACCTCGCTATTGTCGGCAGTACCATAACCTCGGCGCTATTTGTGGCAATCCTTTTGTTGGTACCGGCGTGGTTGTTCGGAAAGCGCGGATCAGACGGAAAATCAGCGGTCTCCGCAGCGATATTTTTCATGGGGATCGGCTTGGGCTTTATGCTCGTCGAAATAGCGCTGATGCAAAAACTAGTGTTGTTTCTAGGACACCCCACGCTGAGTGTTTCCGTAACGCTTGCTTCACTTCTATGTTTCGCCGGCCTGGGCAGTTGGTGGTCGGGTAAAAAACCTGCGTTACTGCGTAGTCGTATGCTTAAAGTCGTGCTGGTGCTACTCGTTTGCATGTTTTTCTGGGGATGGGCGATAAATCCTCTCCTCAATGCGCTTCTCGGCCGGCCGCTTTGGTTGCGTATAATAATTGCAGTGCTTGTTATCGCACCCGGAGCGTTGGTTATGGGCGTACCCTTTCCTTCGGGATTGGAAGCTGCCCGAAAACGCGATCCGGCGCTTCTGCCATGGGGATGGGCGCTCAACGGAGGCGCCTCCGTGATGGGAAGCATTGCCGCTATCATACTAGCAATGACCATCGGTTTCTCACTGGTGTTCCTCGTGGCGGCAATTGCCTACGTCTGCGCGGCGTGGGGCAGCCGGAATATGCAATCGGTAGAATGACTCAGACCGTTTTACATCTCTCCTTCTATGGCCTAGAAATAAACCAGCCCGCCGAGTGGACCGCATTCATTATCGTCATCGTTATTATCACACTTGCCCTTTGGCGCACCTCCGGCGCAAAAGGGTTTTGGGACAACCACCGCATCGTTGGCGGGAAAATTTTCCTAACCCTCATTATTCATAAATGAAATACTTTGGTAATAGGAAGGTATTTTTGCGCGTGATTTTTTTATTTTCTGGGTATTGAGATTATTTTTCCGCGTTTGTGTCTTGCAAGGGGGCACTATTCTTGATTTCCAGGCACAGTTTTCCCGTGGCCTTGTCGACGGCGGTGTTTCAGGTTTTTTTAGGGGCTGAATTTTAGGGACTGTTCTCCTATCCTGCGCATAGTCGGGCGTGCAAGTGAATCCAGATGGTTTTATACGGGTATCCTGTGGCGCAATGGAACCATAATCGCCTGGCGGTGGATCGAATTCGC
>CAZDAF010000322.1:0-4645 GCA_964503115.1 uncultured bacterium | reverse complement strand
AGAGGGACCAAAGGGGATAAGGAAAAAGTGAAGCGTCGTTCCGGCGCAATGGACTTCTATGCCATTGGTGCCCGGGCGCATATGAAAAAGTACGGTTCCACTCAAAGGCAGTTGGCCGTCATCGCTTCTAAAAATCACTATCACTCCACCATGAATCCACTGGCGCAATATCAAAAGGAGTTCACGGTGGAAGAGGTTCTAAACGATGTCGAGGTGGCCTATCCGCTGACTCGCGCGATGTGCGCGCCCGTAGGCGACGGGGCGGCGGCGGCGATTATATGTTCCGAAGATTTCGCCAAAAAGGTTGGAACGAAACATATAACGGAAATCGGCGCCTGCGTCCTGGCCAGCGGTGAGACTCCGCAGAAGGACGCGAAAGGCACACTGACCAAACTGGCTGAAAAAGCTTATGAAAAAGCCGGTCTCGGCCCCCAAGACATCGACCTGGCCGAAGTCCATGACGCCACGGCTTTCGGCGAACTCTACACCACCGAATCCCTCCTGTTCTGTCCCGAGGGCGAAGGGGGGTCATTTGCCGAAGCGGGACATTCGACTTTGGGCGGGAAACTCCCGATCAACGTTTCAGGCGGCCTGGAATCCCAGGGGCACCCGATAGGCGCTACGGGAATACGCCAGGTGGTCGAGCTCTTCTGGCACCTGACTAACCGGGTGGGTAAACGACAGGTGGAAGGCGCAAAAGTCGGGCTGGCGCAAAACGCCGGTGGAATCCTTGCGACAGGACAACCTGCCGCGCTGTCCGTAACTATCTTGAAAGTATAGAAATTAGGCTCAAGGCCCCTTAAGTCTTCAGCCTTTCAGGAGAAGTGTCATGGGAAATAGCAAGAAGATTTTCGAGCCTATCGAAATCAACGGCATGAAGCTGAAAAACAGGATCGGCTTTGCGCCGATGCTGAATATGCCACGGGAGTTGGACTTCGGCCCGAACGACCAGACCGCTCAATGGCTCGAGGAAAGGGCAAAGGGAGGAACGGCGCTTATAATGACCGGGACTTTCCTGCCTATTCATCCTCTTATGCCCAACGGCCCGGAGCGGTTTGGCAAACTTGCCGAAGCGGTTCATGCACACGACGCGAAACTGGGCGTGCAATTAAGTGGCCCGGGCCCGATGCTCGGAGCAGGCCCTTCGGCACATCCATACCCCGACGAGCGGCATCCCAAGCAATCCATCTTTGAATACATGATGGGTACGATATCGCCCATACCCGGGGTCGAGAAAGTCACCGAATTCACAGTCAATGACATCGAGCAAACCAGGGACGCTTTCGCCATGGCCGTAAAGGCGTTGAAAGACGCCGGGGTCGACTGTGTGGAACTGCATTGCGCCCATGGCGGTGCGACGCTTTTCTGCTCATTCATCTCTCCGTTTTATAACCGGCGGGAGGATGAATATGGCGGAAATTGGGAAAACAGGCTTCGCTTCCCCATCGACACCCTGAAGAAAACGCGCGAGGCCGTCGGTGAAAACTACCCGCTTTTGGTCAGGCTTAGCGCCGATGAGTTGTTGGGCAAAGAAGGCATCACCCTGGAGGACACTCTGAATATCATTGTCCCGGCCATGGAAAAGGCGGGGGCGGACTGTCTTGACGTCTCTCAGGGATCGATCCTGCATTCCCCCGAAGGCATCACCATCCCCTTGTATTACCCAAGGGGTTGCTATATCCACTATGCCGAGGCGGTGAAGAAAGTAACCGGGCTTCCGGTCATCGGCGTGGGGCGAATAGTCGACCTGGATATGGCCGAGAAGTTCTTGCGGGAAGAGAAGGCCGACCTGATTTTTTTGGCCCGGCAGTTGACTTCGGATCCGGAAACTCCTAAAAAATATTACGAAGGGCGGCTTGAAGATATTCGAAAGTGTATCGGATGCATGGAAGGCTGCGGCACACCCTGCGCCATCAATTACGATATCGGTACTGATTCCGTCCCGATAACCACCATGAGAAGAGAGCTTCTTGCGCTTCCCAAAAAGATTCCACTCACTCCGGCGGATAAACCCAGGGAAATTCTGGTCATCGGCGGAGGAGTTGCCGGGATGGAGGCGGCCAGAGTCTGCGCTTTGCGGGGACATAGCGTCACCTTGATGGAAAAAGGCCCACAGCTCGGCGGTACGGTAGCCGCCCTGGCGCTCGATCCGCCGGCGGCCGAGTTCGCCAACATTGTCGCCTACCTCGGCGTTCAGATGAGAAAGCTTGAGGTTGACGTACACGTTTGCCGCCAAGTCGGTCCGGTTGATATCGAAAAGATAAATCCCGACGCCGTTATCATGGCCACGGGCGCTTCCTTAAAAATGCCGAAAGTCGCCGGTGATAAGCCGGGAGTTATGGATCATATCGAGGCCTTAAAGAACAGGGCCGGGATCGGCCCGCAGGTTGTTATCTGGGGGTTGATGTATGGGGCTGAGCTGGCTATCTCCCTGGCTGAAGAAGGCAAAGATGTGACCCTGATTGGGGAAACCGGCGAAAAAACGCTGGCTGCTCACGCCGTTGATACCCGGAGGTGGTGGATCGTCAAAAAACTGGTGGACTTCAATGCCGTCAGGGTCAGACCGGAATCGATAAAGCTCAGCAATCCCAAGGTCTTATACCATACCAGAGTCGAGGACATAACACCCGGAGAGATTTCGATAGTGAATAAACAGGGAAACAAAAAAGTCCTTCCCTACGACACACTTATCATCTCCCGGGGCCGGAAGAAAAACGATTCCCTTTTCGAGCAGCTTAAGGGGAAAGCGCCGGAGATTTATAAGATCGGAGATTGCGCCGCCGCCGGTAACATACTCAAGGCCATCTGGAGCGCCAACGACGTGGCAAGAAAGATTTAGTTTCTGGAAACAATATACTTACTTATACATCACGACATAAATAATTGCGCATTCTTTTGCCGTGTTCCTGAGGAGGCCGAAGGCCGTCTCGAAGGGCACGGCAAAAACAGCCTTGAACCGCACCCTTCGAGCCATACGGCCTGCCTGGGACGCTTCGCTCCTCAGGGATGCGGTTCTAATATGTGCACAAGTATTTATGACGCTCTATATAGTTCCCGTAGCGGAAGTCGGCATTCTTCATTTTTGAGGTCGTCGGGCGGGTCGAAAACGTTTTTTATCCCATATTTTGCGTTTGGATGTAGGCATCCTGATGGGCCTTTAAAATGAGGGCATTGAGGAGGTTCATTACCGTCAGTGCGAGATGGAAAAATAGGGACCGGCGCCTATTCTTTCAATGCCCGTTACACGGTTTTGAAAGTAAGCCGGTATTAATCCTTTTTCAGGGCTGTGATTGTCGCATGAATACCGACGCCCAGGACGGCGATAGCGGTGCCGATATATAACGCAGGTATATCCGAATAGTAACCGCCGATTCCGCAACCGATAGCTACCAGTCCGCCGATTATCCCGGAGACGACCACCTTGTCCCATTTTCCGACCGGGGCTTCGCCTGAGATCACCCGGCCTTTATAACCCTCGAGCAACATCCGATATGTTTTTCCCTTGTACTTGTATTCCACGAACCACATCGGGGCATATATTAACTCGGTACGCTCGACCTGGACGGTGGTGTCGCAATCGGTTAATCTATCGACCTTTGCTTCGGCCTTTTCTCTGTGGTAACCGACGATTTGAGCTTTGGCGCGATCTTCCGCCTGTTCCTGAGCAATCTGTCCGTTGATTATGGTGAGGCCCTTTGCGACATCGACCGAAAAAGGCTTTTTCCCGGTGGCCAGATCGATGCCGGCGCTTTCCTTGTCTCCCAGCCCGAGGTCGATAGCGAATCCGCCCCAGTCGGCGCTGGTAGAGGTTTCGCCTGGGTTCAGAGCGCCGAGACCGTAATATTCATCGAGATTCGCCCGCGCGTATATTACCCATCCGGGATTTTCCTGAAAACTGCCGCTGTCCGGTACCCAATATTCTTCGGTGCGACGGTTATCTCCGGAACCGACGGTGCGTGTACGCCGGTTCATACCGGACCAGTATGTATCCGCTCGAGCATTTACCACCCAGAAAGGCAAATAGAGACCCTCGATTTTGCCGAAAAGGGCGGCTTCGTCAAGATCGGCGGCCTTGAAAAACCCCTTGCTCATCCACACGCGGCAATTTTTCTGCAGTGAAGCCGAATCGAGAGTATTCGGGATGATAAAATGCTCCTCGACCTTGACGATATTGTCCAGGCTCGCGATCATGGTGGTCGAGCCGCAATAACTGCAGGTGAGCACATTCTCGCCGGCCACGTAAGGAATAGGAGCGCCACAGTTCTTGCACTTCATATCCGGGGGGGACGATTCCATCATAAATCTCCTCAGATCTTTTCGTCAAACTCAGCGAAAAGCTTATCGGATCTAGCCCTGTTTCCGGGCGATTATTCCTATAATTTCGTTCAGCTTTTTTAGTTCTTCCCTGATACCCTTGACTTCTTTCAGCAAAGCGGCAGCTTGTGCTTCCTCGTCATCAGCAGCAGGTGTAAGATAATCCTCGTTAAACGCTTTACGCTCGTGAATGATTTCCGTTTCGTGGAAGGGCTCGGGCTCAAGTTCCACCATCCTGTGTGTTGCCTCCTCCTCGACAGGCGGTGGGGGCGGAGGGATCGTTCCAGGTGCGCTTTCGGTTGGGATAGGAGGTGGTGGCGGGGGCGGTGGT
>CAZDAF010000321.1:0-4684 GCA_964503115.1 uncultured bacterium | reverse complement strand
ACGGGCAAAAGAGGTTCTCGATAAGTGTACAACAGAGTGATACACTACACTAGTATTTGAACTTTTTACTATGCCTTGCATTGCTTATTCGGGTTGCATATAAATGAGCGAGTTTATCCAAAGCAATTGGTATATTTTCCTAGGCTTATTCTTTCTTTCATATACATCCTTTAGAATGTGCTATTTTTTTGCCTCACATTTTAACAAAAATAAACATATGTGGGGTGTGCTTGGAGCTGTTTTTAATGTATTTGCAATTGCCGCCCTTTTGATTCCACAAATAAACAAAAAAATGCTTTATGAAAAAAGGCTATTTATTATTATTGTTGCAGCCATATTTTTAATGATGATTCTTTTCCTTTTTTTTGAGGCACCAAGGTAAGCTCGAATCCCGCGAATACGGGGGATGAGAGATCTCGACGGTCGGGAGGTACCGAAAGGTTGAGATTCCTCGTCTTGCTGAAGCAGGGTGGGTGGCGGGTGGCCCAGCTTTAAGTGAAACGTTATCAAGCGGTAGGTAGGTTTCTTTTTACCTATCCTACAGACCCGTATGGGCTTTTTCTTTTCCCGCGAGCGTGAGCGAAGCGGTAACCAGGTTTCTTTTTGCCTACTTTTTCTTTTTCTAAAGAAAAAGTAGGGCGTTCCGGTAACGTTGGACTGTCGAAAACTCGGCTGCTCGATGCAGTTTGCCGAACTTATTGTGCGGAATAAAACGCTTCCTACAGATCCGTACGGACCCACGCGGACGGGTGGCCCCGACCCCGCCAAAGTGTGTGATTGTCAGGGTCGTACGGACTTAGGTTCCAAACATTTGGGTTTATTTTCGACATTTTCTTTTTGTGGGGTATAGGAAATACGTTCTTTCAGTTTTTTACGTATCGGTCGCCATCCCGGCGTAAGACGCCTCGGTCGAGCAGGCGTTTGACGTGTTTGCTCATAATGCCCCGTTCGCCGAAGTCATAAAAGCTTTCGGGCTGCCTGGTTTTGCCGTACACTATCCTTCGGTTAATGATATCGTCCATCGTTTTTGGCTCTGTCAGGAATTCGAGCAGATCCGTTTCGCGCCGATCTATCACTGCCATATAGCTTTTCCATCGTTCTTCGAGGTTTCCTTCGAGAATTCCATCTTCGTGTGCGGCGACTTTCCATTTCGCCGGGTGATTGCGGACTTTTTCGGCGGATTTGATTAAATCTTCGAGGTCGCTTACGCGGTCGCCGTACCACGGGCCGAAGCGCGTCAGGTCGTAGTCGGCCATAAAAAGCACGTCCGGTTCCTTGAAATAGAAGCAACAATGGCCGGGACTGTGTCCCGGAGTGTGCAGCACCTCGATGTGCAACTCTCCGAAATCCAGCACCATGCCGTCTTCGAGTTCGAGGTCGGCATCGCGCGGTGTGAAGTGAAAGAAATCCTTCAGCGCCTGCTCGAACCTCTCGCGCTCCTCGTGGCCGGGCTCCATATCGTAATAATCGAAAAGTGTTTCGATATCGGCCAGCGGCGGCGCGTCCAGCCGATGCACGTAGAGTTTCGCTTCCGGGAATAAATACATATTGGCGAAGTGATCTTCGTGGTAATGGCTGAGTATAATGATGTCCACCCCGCCGCTATCCTTGATATTGCGCAATAATTCGGGGTCGCATGCCGGATCGACAAGCACTTTGACCTCCCCGTCCCAGAAAAGGCTGTGGCAGTACGGATACCTGCCGTGGTTCGGCCCGGGAAGGAATTTCAGCTTACCCCATTCGGGAGGCGATTCCATTATAGTTCCTTGCTGAATTTGCAATTTCTAAGTTGTTCCCTCCACAATCACCGGGTTGGCCCATCCTGCGGTATTATAATCGCTTTTCGAGTCGTTGTGCATGCGCGTAACCAGTTCGAGCGTGACGGTTTTACCTGCAAAATCCGCAAGGTCGGCCTCGACTTCGATCCAGCATCTATCATCGGTATTTCGTTTGGGATCCAGGCGGCGCGACATCAACAGGTTTCGCTTACCCTTGCCTATCAAACGCTTCGGCGTGACGAACAGCTCGAACACCACCCCTTCTCCCAGAGCACTTTCCCAGACGGAGGGATGAAAAGCCACAGCCGCTTCGAATCGGGATTTTGGTGGAATACTCAACTCGAAGGACACGTTTGAGTTAGGGTGTTCCTGAAGCGTTTTTCTCGAATCCTCGCCCATGGTGAAATAAGTAGATTTTACGTATCCCTCTTCAGGTTGAGTCACTTGCGCGCTTTCGAGCAGCTCGACCAGGTCGGCATGTATTTTCCTGTTGAGATATTTTTTCCCGAAACGAATTTCGTCTTTTATTTTTTCCGACAGCTTGACGAACTCGCGATGCAACTCATGCAATTGTTCGCGCGTCATTGTGGGCAGATCGAGCGGCGTATCGGGCACGAAATAGCCGTCGAGGGCTTCCGTCCCCTCCGGCAGGTATCCTTCCCGGAGGCATTCTTCCCACAATGCGGTGCCTGGGTAAGGGTTGAAGATGCTTATTTGAAGGTGATCGGGGCGAATGCGGCTATTTAGCTCGAGGGTTCTTGCCGCGAGCCGGGGCGTTTCGCCGGGGAAGCCCAGCATGTTGAATGACCATGCCCCGAGACCGATCTCGCGCGCCCATCTGAAAACCTGCTCGATCTGCTCGTTAGTCATGTTTCTCTTGAGCACTTTTCGGCGGAACTCTTCATCGCCTTGCTCGACACCCACTCGAATGGCGTCGCAGCCCGCTTCCTTAAGCGCTTCGAGCACCGTTCGATCCACGGTCTCGACGCGTACGTTGCATCTGAACGGAAACCCGAATTCTCTACGGTAACCCTCGAGGAAAGTCATTGTCCAGTCCCGGTCGAGGGTAAAGATGTCATCGTTGAAGTCCAGTATCCTGGGCGAATATTGCGGAACTAAAAGGCGGATTTCGCCGAGCAAGTTGTCGGGCGACCTGAACCTGACCCACTTGCCCTTGCCCTTGTAAAGGCGCCGAAAACCGGTATTGAAACAATAGGTGCAGGCGTAAGGGCAACCCCTTCCGGCGAGAAAGGAAAAGACTTTCCTGTCGCCCTCGAGCAGGTGCTCTTCGTCGAAAATTTCCCGGTCTGGGTAAGGCAGTGAGTCGAGGTTTTCGACCAGCGGGCGAATTTCGTTCCGAACGACATCATCGCCCTTGCGTGCCCACAGATTGAGTATGGCCGAAGGATCGCGATCAGCTTCGAGCGCGTCGGCGAGTTCAACGGCGGCCTCTTCACCTTCTCCCACAACAAGGTAATCCCACAGCGTATGGGCCATAACTTTTTCCGGATCGAGCGTCGCATGTACGCCGCCCACTACCAAAGGGACGCCGACGTCTTCCTTGATCCAGCCGGAATACTCGCGTGCGTATTTGTACTGGTTGGTGGCCACCGAAAAACCGGCAAGGTTCGGCTGAAAGCGTTTCACGTCTTCAACGAGTTGATCGCGTTCGACGGGATTGTCGTAAGTCAGCAGTTCTACGCGGTGTCCCGCCTTTTTAAGCGCCGCGGCCACATAAGCTATACCGTGATGGTAATGCGGGGACAAGTAAGTAGCGTGGTTCGAGTATATGAAAAGAATCCTCATCAATAGCCTTCATATCAGTATTCACCATTACTTTTCAGTAGGCAAGCAGGCACGTAAGGATTCGATTTATCGAACCCGAAGAAGAGCGCAATGAAGATACTATCGAAAAACGAGAAGTAGGGCATACTTCAGTATGCCATTGGAGCGAAGCGAAAACCCGCCTGGGGTGACAACCGCAGGTTCACTTGATGTAAAAATTCCACACACACTAAAGTGCGTGTTATACACAAGAAAAGTAAAACTTCAATAATCGAACTGAATCTTTAGAGTTATTTCACCTTCCGGACGTCAGTCCCAGAGCTTCCTCGAAATCGTCTTTTTTGCATATATTGATAATGTCGGTGTAGAGATTAAGCCAGGCCACACTTACGGCTCTTTGATATCTGGGAGAATTGGGTTTGTTCATTTGATAGACATTGTGTGTGAATAATGCTTCCGATTCTATGGCTTTCAATTAGTAACCAAAGTGCGGTGAAAGGCGGTGTAAAGATACAACCAAAGACAACACCAACAGTACGCTTGTTTTCACTTATCCAATTATATTCAAACCTATTTAAAGTAACGGTAACTACATAATCCGCGTTCATCTTTTTTGCCTGTTTAAGCACGTCTTCGGCACGAAGTGTAGTAACGGATAGGACACCTTGGAACATATTGCTTTCTTTCAGGGCCGCTTCAAATTGATCGTTTCGTAGTTGGTTTTTGATGCTGAAAGTTCCGTAGTGTTTGCTGTTTTGTCTTGCGCGCGGATATTCGGGCTGAAATCCACCCCAGGCGATGACAACCGGCATCGGTTTCCCCCCGGGCGCAAAGGCCTGGTGCTGTGTATTTATTGCGGGAGTAGCACAGCTTATAAGAATGACCAAAGACGAAGTTAACACCATAAGTACGACGAAACGATATTTTGACATTATGGTTCCCTCCTTTTTGCTTCAAATAGCATACTTTTTGAAAAAGGTCATACGAAATGGGGCCTGCGACATAAAATGGGGTTTTGGGGATTTGCATCAGGGTAGGTGGGAGGTAGTTGACGCCTCTTCACCCGGGGTGTTTACCCTGGGCTATTGTATTTAACCCCTTCGGGGTTAAAGCGGAATTTG
>CAZDAF010000320.1:0-4684 GCA_964503115.1 uncultured bacterium | reverse complement strand
AGCGAAATAATGAAGGCAAATGATATTTGTTTCAACGTTAAACGCAAAATCCGGGATTATTTTATTGCCGACGCGGCAAGCTAATAAAATACCTCACCGCGCCCTAGGTATGATTAAAACACAAATTAATCACGTAGAAGTTTTTTCTTCGGCCTCTGCTTCCGGTCTTTGACAAATTCAAGCATAAATTGCTCGATGAGCCACCTCATGGCTCTGCCGTCCTTCTTCGCTGCCGAGCGAAACTCCTTATAAATCTTTGGGTCGATACTCAATAAATACTTCTTCATATCAACATCCTCCTATTATTTATTTGGCGCACGGAAACCGTGCACGCTTTTGACTTGTGCCCGCATTTATCCACGAGCGCTTTCTTAAAACTAGCTTCAATCAGGGTTTGTTGAAGCCCGCCTGGATTGTAGATTTTCATTTCTTTTCCCTTACAGATTTAACCGTTAAGGTTATTGCTTTTTTGATTGTTTCGGGTAAACCCAGCCATTCACTCACGATTAGCCTAAATTCAGGTGGAAGGTCTAATTCGGTTATGGCCCGATTATGGAATGTTATGGGAATTTTGTGGTTTTTCGGAGTCCTATGATGGATAGAGTCGGATACCGTTTCCGTCCTCATGTCGACATGAGCATCTTCGCTAACTTCTTGATTTTGTCCAGGTTTTGACTTGTCGTGACCGAAATGAAACCTTTTTCGTCCTGAGGGTAACGAAGTAGAAATAATGCGAAAGGGGGGACTCGAACCCCCACAGGCTTGCGCCCACAAGATCCTGAATCTTGCGCGTCTACCAATTCCGCCACTTTCGCTAATTGCGGCGCGGTTTGCCCGCCGGTCGAGAGTAATATACCTTCATATTCGCTAAGACGCAAGTGATTGAACGTGTTTACTTGTTTATATTTCGCGGGCGTCCGGCTGCATTTTAACATGACTTTTCCTGAAAATTTACTCGAACCTCTGAGGAAACTCCTCGAACAATCCAGCGGTAGATCCGTATCCACCAGGGAGTTGATGGATCGGCTCGGGGTAGGACGCTCGCAGCGTCGGCCCTTCCGCCGATGGCTCAAGGATTTGGCTCAGCAGGGAGAAATCGTACGTTTCGGCGGCTCGAAGTGGACGCTTCCCAAGGGGGAGCATGTTGTCGAGGGGGTCGTCGAGTGTCATCCCGACGGATATGGGTTCGTTCGTCCCGATGACCCCGAAACCGAAGATGTCTTTGTGCCTCCGGGCGATTTTCTGGAGGCCATGCACGGCGACCGTGTGGCCGTGAGGGTAATTCGAAGCCGGCGCGACGGACGCCGCAGCGGCCGCGTCACTCGTGTAGTCGAGCGGGCACGGGAATATGTGGTGGGGAAATATCATGGCGGGTACTTGCATCCCACCAACGAGCGGATACTCGAACGTATATTTGTCCCGTCGGAAGCGCGGCGCGGCGCGGTGGACGGCGAGTTGGCCGAAGTGAAAATCACACGATACCCCGCTGCCGGAATGGAGCCGGAGGGTGAAATCGTGTGTCGGCTCGGATCGATTGACGACCCGGGCGTTGATTTGGTCATGATAGGCTCCGAGCACAATCTGCCGAGGGAGTTCCCGCCTGAAGTCATCCGGGAGGCCGAAAGCCTGCCGGATCATGTTTTGCCGGAGGAAATCGAGGGACGCAGGGACCTTCGCGAGTTGCCCCTGGTGACTGTCGATCCCGAGTCTGCGCGCGATTTCGACGATGCCGTTTATGTCCGGCGCGAGCGCAGCGGGTGGCGGCTGTGGGTGGCGATTGCCGACGTCAGCAATTATGTAAAACCGGCATCGCACCTGGACGACGAAGCCGGGGCGCGTGGAACGAGCGTTTACTTTCCCGAGGGCGTGCTGCCGATGCTTCCCGAGGAGGTCAGCGCCGGTATCGCAAGCCTCAAGCCCGGCCTGGATCGACTCGCTATGGTCGTCGAGATGACTTTCAAGCACGATACGACTCCGCTTGACGTCGAGTTGTACCCCGCCGTGATTCGAAGCGCTGCGAGACTCTCATATAACCAGGTCAGACGAGCCGTTCTGGAAGACGACGCTGCCGAGCGTAAGCGTATTGCCGACCGTATTGAAGACCTCGAGGTGATGGTCGAGTTGTCGCAGGCGATGCGGAAAAGACGTCGTGACCGAGGCAGCCTCGATTTCGACCTGCCGGAAGCGATGGTCATTCTCGGCGCCGAAGGGCATGTCGAGGAAATAAAGAAATCATCGCACGATCCGTCTCATCAGATGGTCGAGGAATTCATGCTCGCCGCGAACGAAGCTGTGGCGCGATACATGCTGGAAAAAGATTTGCCGTGTCTGTATCGAGTTCACGAACCGCCTGAAGCTGAAAAGCTGGAGAACCTCTCCGCCGTACTGGGGGCGTTCGGGTTGAGTTTCGACTATCACGGAATGACCGAGCGGGAACTATCGAAAAAGTTGCAGAAAGTGCTCGGGCGCGCCGAGGGTAAATCATACGAGACGGTCGTTCATTCGATGGTCTTGAGATCCATGAAACAGGCGCGTTACGACCCGCAGAACCTCGGGCATTTCGGCCTGGCCGCCGAGCATTACCTCCACTTCACCAGCCCCATACGGCGCTACCCGGACCTGTTCGTGCACCGTATGCTCAAGCGCCATCTTGCCGGCAAACCGCCGCGAGCTCCCGCCGATATGAAGGCGCCGGCCGAAAAATGCTCTCAGCTCGAACGGCGCGCCGAACAGGCGGAACGCGATATGGACAAGCTGAAAACCGCAAGATTCATGAAAGAACGTATCGGGCGCACATACGACGGATTCATCGTCGGCGTGACTTCCTTCGGGCTGTTCGTCGAAATCACCGAACACTTCGTCGAAGGGCTGGTTCACGAATCGGACCTGCCGCCCGATGTATACAAGGTGAATCCGAAAACAATGTCGCTGGTGGGAAAGCGCACCAGGCGCAGGTGGCGCGTCGGGGATGAAGTGAGAGTCGTAGTCACCGGCGCAAGCATCGAAAAGCGCCAAACCGACTTTGCTTTCGAAAACAAAAAGAAAGCAAAAGGAAAAAAATAATGGTTTGCTTAACACCGGTATATCTAAAGTTATGACGGACAAGGGATTAAAATCCCTGTCTGCCGCAGGCAAGCCTCGTCTCTGGTGAAATACTTTCATAGAAATTGACAGCGCCCACGATATTGCGCTAGTATTTGGTGCATGTCGCCTCCGTTTTGCGAGGTGGAATCTCGGTTTTTTTCCAGTTATGTATCCTTAGCATAGGCAATGTAATGAATGCCGAAAGGGGAAAGTTAACAATGGCTGAAAAAAGAAAAATTACCCAGGATGACATCTACGCAAAGGCGAGGATAATGAGCGAGGGCGTACGGATAGAAGGTGTGGAGATGCCCTCTTCCGAGCAAATGGCTGAGGCAAACGAAATCATACCGGAAAAGTTGAACTTTGATGACCCGGAGGAAATCTGGCGCTTATATAATAAGACGCTTTCAACTTGGGCAAGAACCAGCAGACAGGAGTCCGCGCTCAGGTTCGCTTTCGACGGCTCGGGCATCAAGGTGATGGTGCAGCCGAACAAATATTCGAGATTGGAACTGACACGTGACGGTGATCACGTAACGGTCTCGGACGGGGACGAGGGGCTGGTGACGGGCTCGATTCCCAAACGGTATGAATGGCTCGATGACAAACTGTCCAACGGACTGCCGATCAGCACCGTCCTGCCCGCTATGTCCTCCGAAATTATCAACGTCGTGTTCACTCTCTCATGCATGAATTACTCCAGCGGCCGTGGTTGCCGCTATTGTAATCTGTTTGCAAACCCTCTATCGAAAAAACTCCTGATGTTGCCTCTGGACGTACTCAAGAGCTGGGCCAAGTACGAGGCCGAAGCAGTCAAGGTCGCGACGGATAACGGATGGGAAGGGTTTCTCGCCGTGAGCGGTGGCGCGTTGCCGCCGGCACATCGGAAGGAGTATCTCGATCGCCTCGAAATAGTGTTGGACGCGATTCGAGAAGCCCTCGGCGAAAAAACCTTCGCGAAACAGCGAGTAATGTATAACCATTACCCGCCCGAAAACTTCTCGGAAATGTACGACTGGAAGGAGTTCGGGATAAAGGGCACCAGCATCGACCTGGAGGTGATGGACCCGGCTTACTTCGCCGCTATCTGCCCGGGTAAAAACGCCTACAAACCACACGCCTACTGGAAAGAAGCGCAGGAAGCGTCGGTCGAAGTCTTCGGGCCTTATTTGAATAGCACCGGTTGTCTCGTAGTGGGTATCGAGCCCATGTCTTCGTTGGTCGAGGGCGTCGAAGAGCGGCTCTCGAAGGGAGTAATGCCGTTTCCGCTATCCTACTACTCCGCCCCCGGATCGGCTTACACGGGCTTCCGCCCTCCGACTGCGGACTGGTTTGTCGAGGCGTCCGAAAAAATGGCGGATAGCTACATGAAATCCACCGAGTTCATCAAGTCCGTTGTCGAGGCCATGGGAAACGACGCTGAGGGCCGGGCATTTTCCGCCCAGTCGAGCCCCATGTCCCTGGTATTTGACGAGGTGCTGCGCAGAGTGCAGGAAATGCTGGAAGGACCGGCGGGGCAAGCAAAGCAGGACACATGAAATTGCCGGGTATTATTCCTCTTGCTCTAGTCTCATTATCATGGTCTTTTTCAAACTCTTGT
>CAZDAF010000319.1:0-4713 GCA_964503115.1 uncultured bacterium | reverse complement strand
GCCCAAGTAGAGGATGTCGATAAACACATCGATTTACAATTGTTCGTGGCAAACGGATCATATCCCCATACAAGGGGTTTCATTCCACCCCGCCGTGCTTGCGGAGGAGTTTGGCGATTTTTCTATGGCCGGACTTTTTGGCCAACTTTAGTGGTGTCTCGCTACAACAATTGTGGGATGAATTTATGCTGGTTATAAAGGAATACCGCTTCCCCCTATTGTTCGATATCGTGTTTTATCATCAACGCTCTTTTCTGCATTTGTTCCTGCATACCGGCGATGGCGAGTAGCAGGTTCAAGCCGTCGGGTGACATGGCGGGCATGATTTCAAAAGACACTTTGCAAGTGACAATGGTGCCGAGCGCTTCCGGTCTCAGGTTGAGATCGAACAGGGTAAAATTGTTGGGTCCGGCAAAATAGATACGAACATCTCTCTCATCTTTTGAGACAATCATATAGCCGTGCCGTCGTACAATGCTTAGTTTCAACATATATTTTGCATCAAACGATTTTCCCGGTGGGGTCTGGTCATACATATCCAGGCACTTCTGATCTATCACTACTTCCGGAGCTAATATTTTTTCAAAATTTTCCGATTTGGCGATCCATTTGGAGACCACCTCGGGAGATTCGTCAATCCATACCTGCACCTGATTTGCTTTTAGCAAGACCTCATTAATCTCTCCCCTCAAGCCGTGTTTCCTGGCCATCGCGGGGCTTACGGAGGGATCGAATTTCGACTGGATCATCGCAAGCAATATGTCCTGGCGCTCGGAGGCTATCCTGAATACTTGACTTGCTGTTGATTCGCTGAACCCGAACGGTGGGTATCCGATGGTTTGGAGAGTAACCAAACATCCTTCCGGCACAGGTTTAAGATCAAAGCGCATAAGCAGCCAGCCATTCATTTCCGTCAACAACAACAGCCAAATTTTGTTGTCCGTATGGTATTTTACATTGACCACTTCGCAGCGGAGGGGAAAGTTCAATACCTTGATGGTAAACTTTATCCTCTTTCCCTTTTCAGCCAGGTCGGTGTCAGGACTATCTTCGGCAAGCTTCAGCTGTAAAAGCCCTCCCCCAAACATCTCCAGCCACAAGATATCCTCGACAATCTCTTTGGTAAATTGTCCGGGCGTGGCCTTGACCACCGCAGTAGTATTGTAGCTGAAAATGGGGATGGCTTCGGTTAAGGCGACCGCGCCTTCGGGCGGTGGCTTAACTATCAACTTCCGCAGGCTTTGGCAGCCCTGGCTGAGACAGGCAAGACCGCATAGGACAACTACCAGAATAATACTAAAGTGGTATCTCTTTTTCATTCTCATCTCCAATAAAGCAGAATCATCAGCCTGAATCCTCGCGAAACACATTAATAATACCAATCCGAAAACTCTATGTCAAACAACGATTTTGTCCAGGAAAAACACGACTATGTAAACTATAAACCAAGCACCGCCCGAAAATTATGTTCCAGCGAGAACGCTTGCTCATAGATGGGATACCCCCCGAAATGAGATATTTTATCCCTTTATCCGGTAAAGTGTTGTATGTGAAATGCTTCACCCCTCCTTGATCCACTGCGATCCCCGCAAGCATGGAAATGTCGTGAAGATCAATTGCACAAAATACTGTCTTGTCCTTCGTTTTGTTTTTTTGGAAATTGCTCATGGTCGGTGTTCCTCCTTTTGTTTAAATATGGACTGATAATAATATCAAGTCCGGTGAGGACATCGACCTCTTATTACATGATGACTACACACAAAGCGCATAATCTCTATTTTTCGGGGACTTAGTAAAATCAGATACTTACAAGAGCGGCGCTGCATAAATGGGGTTCAGGTGGTCGGTTGCACCTATACCCGAAAAAATCTCCAATATTGGCAGCCATTTTTTTATGTAAGGATACGGCACTAATAAATATCGGAATTTATGTGCCGTCAAGGCGGGCTTGCAGCTGCGTCAGGGTTTAGTGCCGATTTGGCCATCATATATTTATGATGCGCCATCCGCATTGTTATGATATTATTAAAATAATAGAGGGAGGTTGCTTATGAAATCAATACCGATGGTAAATATTGTTGCGGTACTTCATCTGACAGTTGTGTCAGCTCTGATTGGAGTCATCGCTACTGAGACCGTTATGGAATTGCTGCCACTACGTAAAAATGATCTTCATCACAGCGCTATTCGATTCCATTTTTGGATAGATTTATTGCTGGAATTGCCTTTGGCCCTGGGAGTAATCGCTACCGGAGTTGCAATGGCTACTCTGGTGAAGGAGCTTACGATACTTCATCTAATAAAAATCGCGTGCGCCTCAACAGCTTTTCTTCTCGGCTGTACTTGCATATGGAGGGTCATTCGCAGAGATCGATTTTTGAAAAACAATGAACCTGAAAAAGTTCTCAAGAAAGAGACTAAAAATATTCATATCACCGCCAGCATTACATACATTTTAATATCCGTCATAATAATCTTGGGCGTTTGGCTCGCCTATAACCGAGTACTTGACTCAATCTATAGCAGGTGATTCATAAAACGTCTTGAGGACTCGGGCACTTCCAGTTATTCGATGTTGAGCATCAGGGCCTACATTTTACGGTTATAAAATGGAATCCAACCTTTTTTTAAGCGCTTTCATGAAAGGGCCTTCGAGCTTCTTTCTTAATTTGCCGTTTGCATACCCGACCCAATCCAGGTCGGTGACGGTATCGAAAGGCGCATTGAGCGGTGCGCCTTCGAGATCGGTTATTACCACCCCCGCCTCGATAGCGACGAGCAGCCCTGCGGCATCGTACGGGCGGCAGCAATGCCCCGGCTCGAACCCTCGAGTGCGTTCCAGAAGCGCGTAAACCGCTTTCCTGATGTCCGCGCAAAATCGGTCTCGGCCCATGATAAGCTCGTACCACTGCCCACCGGTGGCTATATATTGATCCTCGAAGACGGTCGCTTTCCCTCTAACGGGCGGCCCGACGACTTCCAGCATAAAATCCTCCTCGACCGCCGCGATTATATCTTTACCGCCTGGGAAGAATCGACTTATCATTGCGAAGCCGTCTTCGAGCCGGTCGGCCCTGGAAGGTCTCGGGACGAAAGGAGTCCTATCGCCTGTTCTCAAGTCCAGCGTTTCGCCTCGAGCGCCCTCCCCTTTTGCGGCCCAGAGCGAATCCGCCAACGCTGCCCGATGCGTGGGAAGCTCGACCATGACCGATACGACCGAATCGCTCAGCCGCGTGTCGGGGCCTTTGTCGGGAGCGAGCGCCGCCAACGCCCACGCGCTGCGCTTGCCGTACATCAAACAACGGGTGCCGTCTACGGGGTCTATCAGAAGCCTGTATGCCGGATCCCCGTACGGGTCGATTACCCGCTCTTGCATACCTTCCGCCACAATAACAGCGCCTCCCAGCGGGGAAAGGCGTTCTTCCAGAAGGGGCGCCAGTATATCGGCCGCGATCACATCCAGTGAATATACGGTGTCGTCGGTATCTTCTTTAACCAAACGGGATAAATCGCCGGCATCGGCTGAGCGCATCGATTGCAAAAGCTCTTCCCTCAGCTTCTCGAAAATGCCAATGAGCGCGCGAGCCCATTTTTCGGGCTGAAATGCCGAAGAGTTTTTGTGGGAATCGCTCATCTCAGTGAGATTCTAAAGCGGGACGGCATTTTTTGCAATCGGCGAAGAATATTACCGGAAAATATGCGTACAAAATACGAACATCCATGAACAAAAAAAAGGCATTTAATGATGCCATTTTTCCGAGCGCGTTAGAGTATATTGTAACATATCCATTCCGACTTGTCAACCCCCAAAGTGGTGATTAAATTTTGTGCATTTCCAGGACTTGAATTTCGCTTTTTGTTCGGTTATCATAATCTTGATTGAAAGTGATTCGCTATGGCATCGTTGACTAAAAAGCAGAAGAAAGTTATTGATTTTATTCGGGATTTTATCAATCGGCGCGGTTATTCGCCGTCGGTGGAAGAAATAACTAACGGCGTTGGGCTCAGTTCCAAGGCGACTGTACACGTTCACTTAAAAAACTTGTACGAAAAAGGCTTTATAAAAATGTCCCCCGGCCGAGCCCGTAGCGTCGAGCTGCCGGCTGAGGACAAAATTTCCACCCCCAACTCGACTGATGTGCCGCTTTTGGGTCTCATTTCGGCAGGTCGGCCCATAGACGCCGTCAGCAATCCTGAAACCATATCCCTTCCGGCCGAGTTCGTAGGTCGAGGCGAAACGTTCGTGCTGCGAGTTCGCGGCGATTCCATGATCGACGACCATATACTCGACGGGGACTATGTCATAGTCGAGAAGCGCGACGCGGCCGAGGCCGGAGAAACAGTGGTGGCATTGATCGACGGTTTCGAGGCCACCATCAAGAGATTTTATCAGGCGGACGACGGATCGGTGAGGCTCGAACCGCGCAACCCGTCGATGGCGCCGATGGAATTCCCCGCAGATCGCGTGACTATTCAGGGCGTGGTGGTAGGAATATTAAGACGCATGAAGCGCGCATATTAAACGCAAGGTGGTTATGTTATGCCATGCCATCCTACCCTGTCGGTTCATATAAAAACCGGCCGAAATTCGTTTCACGGACATCAAGCTCCGTCGCATCGCCCTACACCAACGAATTTTGCAAACACGAATACCTGGACTAAACTTCGGGAATGGGAAAAAACGACGGGCTAAGAATTCTGAGGTTAACAACA
>CAZDAF010000318.1:0-4718 GCA_964503115.1 uncultured bacterium | reverse complement strand
GTAGTTTTCTCCGAACTCTGTTTAAATTATTACTGTACTCTTCATTATTCCGATCGAGTGCCGTGGCGGTTTCAAAATACAGGGCTGCTTGATCGAGCTTCCCCATTCTCTCGTTAATCAAACCCAGGATGTTGTACGCCTGAGTGTAATGCGGATCCTGTTCGATTGCCTTCATCAGTGATCTTTCCGCTCTGAAGATCTGCCCTGTCATCATCTGGGCGACACCGAGATTATACCAACCCCGTTGCGCCAGCGGTTCATAGCGGACGGCTCTCCCGAGGATAGGCAGCGCCTCTTTTAAACGTCCCTGCTTCAAATATATCGCGCCTAGCAAGCGCAGACTGGCGGCGTAACTCGGTTTGATCGAAAGTGCCTGATTGAGACACACGATGGCGCTTTTAAATTCTTGCCTCTGCCCGTAAACATATCCCAGGCCGTGCCAGGCCACGTGAGACATGGGAGTATTTCGTATCGTCGATTCAAAGAGGCTCTTCTCGGTTCGCCATTCGCCTATGCGAATGTACGACAGGGGTATATAACAAGCGATAGCCGCCACCAGGCAAGCGATCCATACTTTTGCGTATTTCGGCTCAATCTCCCTGCCCCGGCGGAAAACGCTCGCCACGATCATCGCGATACCGATCAGGGGCATGTACAGACGACGGTCGGCGCTAAGAAGGTTCAGGGCCGTAACGGTTTCAGGTATAAGTATCACTGCGGCAAAAAAGCCGCCCAACAGTGCCATCCGATTGCGATAGTTGATCACTACCAGCATCGCCATCGCCACCCAGCCCCCAATCCAAACTATCGGCTGCGCGAAAAGGCCCGCGCCGGACCGCGTTACAGACGGTACAATCTCGATATAGCGGTAAACATTCAGCCATATCGGCCAAAGCATCGTACCGAAATACCTCCACCATACTCCCGATTGTGTCAGTAATTGCTCGATCTCCGTCCTGCTGCGGCGCTTCAACACCGCAGTATCCAAATCAAACCCCCACTTCCGCAACGCCATAAAAGATGCCGCTATTATTATCGGTGCGACGTAGGCCGCCGACGCGCGCAGAGAAAATGTTGCTTTGAGCGTCCTGTCCGCAACGGCCCAATAGATAACCGGGAATACTATCGCGAGCATTACCACGTTTTCCTTGCACAGCAAGCCCATGGCGAAAGCGACCAGCGACACTGCGATCATCACCACGCCCCGATTTTCGATAGACCATCTTGTAAAGCAATACATGCTCACAAGCACAAAGGCCGCCGCCATCAACGTCGAGCGAGCACTCATAAACACTGCCGCTTCGGTGGCGGCAGGATGAGCGATAAAGGCTACCGCGATCAACGCCGATATCGAGCGTCGCGAGGTGAAAAGATCGAGCAATAAAAACAGAAACAGACCGGCCCCGACATGAAAAGCCATATTGAGTATTCGCCACCCGGCAGATTTGTCCTCGAATATCGCCCAGTTTAAAATGTAACTGGCCGTCACCAGCGGCCGGTACATAGCCCGGCCCGGCTGATCGCTGAAGATGTCGGGGTCGGTGAAGGAGCGCAGTAAGTTGGAAACGTTCTGCAAATCGTCGTTGTCCAATATGGCATGATGATCGTCGAAAACAAAGGGATAGTTTAACGACCGGCAATAGACCACAGCTGTTATTACGGCCAGCGCTATCGCTAGCGCCGCAACCCATCCGGTCGAATGGAGGCGTTTTTTTGGAGACTTTCCCTCATCGCGGGCGCCTTCGGTCGCCGCGCCCATCTCGCTCAGCACTCGATCTACCTGCCGCCTGCTCAATCCCAACTCGCGCGCAATCTCGTCGACCGAAGCGCGACCGGCATTTTCCTTGATAAATCTTCTCTGTTTTCTCGAAAGCCCCGCCATTGTTCACCGTAGCCGAATGGTAACAGCGCCGCACCGCAAGTGTCAAACAGAACGCGGTCACTTGACATCATTTGAATATTTGTTACAATAAAAAATTAGATGGTAAATTGTATCATCAGTTTTGATTCTTACCTTAAAGACGCATATCAGACTGCTTGGATCTGGCATAGCTGGTAAGCGCCAATAACATTATTTTGCGCATTTGTTCATCCGTCGGGGATTAGTGTATCGAGTGATTCGCTTACCCCGCCGGATTTAATTTTACCCGATACCCACCCTGAAGAACAGGGTCCGGGGAGGTGGAACTATGATAAAGAAAAATACATATCCCAATTTGGAAGAGTTCAAATCGTTGGCCGAAGATGCCAACCGTATACCCGTTTACCGTGAAATACTCGGCGACCTCGAGACGCCACTGAGCGCGTTCATCAAAATCGGCTCGAATTCCGAGAGTTTCCTGTTCGAGAGTGTCGAGGGCGGCGAGAGATGGGCGCGATACAGCTTCATAGGTTTCGACCCGGAACTCGTGGTGCGCTCGAAGGGCCGCACTGCGGAAATCATGCGCGGCTCGAAACTCGAGCGCGTCGAGGTCGAGTCCGACCCGCTGGACATTGTCCGAAGCTTGATGGCCGAAGAAAAGCCCGTCTCCTTCCCAGAGTTGCCACGGTTTATAGGCGGCGCAGTGGGGTATATGTCCTACGATTGCGTCAGGTTTTTCGAGCGATTGCCGGAGTCGACCAACGACGAGTTGGGCTGTTTCGACGTGTCCTTCATGATGCCACGGGTGCTATTGGCCTTCGATAACCTCAGCCATACCATCAAGGTCATAACGCCCGTTTCGGTGGCCGGCCCATCGGATGCCGAGCGCGCGTACGAGGAAGCCTCGGCCCGGATCGATGATGTGATCAAGCGGCTTCAAGCGCCTCGCCCGCCCGTGGAACGCACCGCCAACCACGAACCTATCGAGTTCGTCAGCAATTTCACCCGCGATGAATACATGCAGGTGGTCGAGCGGTGCTTGGAATATATCCGCGCGGGAGACATTATTCAGGTGGTGCCCAGTCAGCGTTTTCGTGGCGCCGCGCAAATCGACCCGCTGGATTTGTACCGCGCGCTCAGGCATATCAACCCGAGTCCGTACCTGTTTTTCCTGCGTCTCGGCCCGGATGTGCTCGTCGGATCGAGCCCCGAGGTGATGGTGAGGCTCGAGGACGGCGTCGCCACTCTGAGACCGATAGCCGGTACGCGACCCAGGGGTAAAGACGAGGCCGAAGACGACCGACTCGAAGTAGACCTCCTCGCCGACCCCAAGGAAAAGGCCGAGCACGTCATGCTCGTCGACCTGGGCCGAAACGACCTGGGGCGTGTCTGCCAAACGGGCACCGTCAAAGTCGAGGAATATATGGTGATCGAAAAGTACAGCCACGTTATGCACATCGTCAGCACCATTACCGGCAAACTTGAAGAGGGCCATGACGGTTTCGATCTGGCGCGAGTGTCCTTTCCGGCGGGTACGCTCACCGGCGCGCCGAAAATCAGGGCGATGGAGATTATCGAGGAAATCGAGCCGGCGCGCAGGGGCGTCTACGGAGGAAGCGTCGGTTATTTCGGATACGACGGCAATATGGACATGTGCATCACAATTCGCACTGCGCTCATAAGGGACGGTATCGTCAATATACAGGCCGGCGGCGGCGTGGTGGCGGATTCGGTGCCTGAGACTGAGTACGAAGAAACGGTCAACAAGGCGAAGGGACTGCTGAGAGCCGTCGAAATGGCACAGGAAGGGTTGCCGTAAAGGCAAAAGGAGGAGGGATAAATGATACTCGTCATAGACAATTACGATTCCTTCACTTACAATTTGGTTCAATACCTGAAAATGATCGGTGAAAGGATCGAGGTCCGCCGAAACGACCAGGTATCCGTTGCGGATATCGAGGGTATGTCGCCGGACGCACTGGTGCTCAGCCCCGGGCCTTGCACACCGAGCGAGGCGGGAGTATGCGTCGAGGCGGTGGAAAAGCTGTGCGAAAACGTGCCCATACTCGGCGTTTGTCTCGGGCACCAGTCGATTGCCAAGGCCATGGGCGGTCGCGTGGTGCGCGCTTCAAGACTTATGCACGGTAAAACCAGCCCTATATTGCACGACGGGAACACCGTCTATGACGGACTGCCGTCGCCGTTTGAAGCAGGCAGGTATCATTCCTTGATCGTCGAGGAAAGCTCCCTGCCGGATTGCATGTATATCACTGCGCGCACTCCTGAAGAGGAAGTGATGGGCATAAGGCACCGAACTTATCCGTTGGAGGGAATACAGTTTCATCCCGAAAGTGTGCTCACGCCCGTGGGGATGAAGCTATTGGAAAACTTTGTGAAGTCGGTTAGTGGCCGGCGCCGACAAAAAGTCGGACAGGCCGTCTAGCGGCTTAACCGAACATAATATTTGGAGGGAGAAGATGATTACCGAAGCTATAAGAACAGTGGTCGAGGGCAACGATTTAAACGAAGAGCAAATGGTGGGTGTGTTTGAAGTGATAATGGAAGGACACGCTACACCCGCTCAAATCTCTGCGTTTTTGGTTGCGCTGAGGTTAAAAGGCGAGACGGAGGAAGAAGTGGCCGGGGCGGCGAAAGTGATGCGGGCAAAGGCCGCCAAAGTCGATGCGGGCGCAAACGTCGTCGACACTTGCGGCACGGGCGGCGATTCGAGCGGTACGTTCAACATAAGCACCGCAGCGGCGCTCGTGGCGGCTGGAGCGGGATTGCGTGTGGCCAAACACGGCAACCGGGCGGCTTCGAGTTTGTGCGGCAGCGCCGACGTGCTTGAGGCGCTCGG
>CAZDAF010000317.1:0-4719 GCA_964503115.1 uncultured bacterium | reverse complement strand
AACCTCAAAATCGCGCATATTCACGACTAATTCCACCCGGCTTTTAAATACATCGAAATCATCTAACGAATCTCCGAATAACCTGCCATGATTTTTCAACGCCGCATTAACCCGTCGAATCTTATCCAATGCCTCGTATTTATGGGCCTGGAATTCGGTCGAATTCGGCACGGCTTTAAGACCTTCCTCCAGATAAAACATTGCGCTGTGCGGCATCCCAACCTTCACCAGCGCCATACCTATGACACCGTCGGCTTCGGGGTCTCGATCTTCCCAGGCCGGATGTGTTTGATAGAATTCGAGGTGTTCGATCGCCAGGCGATATTTCTTGGTGAAAAAGTATGCAACGCCGATGTTGTAATACACGTCTTTGAGTTTGTTATTTTTATCAAGAGCCATCCGATACGCATCGACGGCGCGTTCGTACCTGCCCTTCTTCCCATGAGCAAGCCCTACTTCGTTCCACGCGCGCCCGCTTGACGGCGTTTCGCGAACCGCCTCACCGGCCCATCGCATATAGTCGCGCCAGGGCCTGGCGGCGGTATGGTTCAAAGCCGCAAAACACACCAGCGCCACACAAACCGGCGCTATAAACCTGCGGCCGTTATTGAACAGCCAAAGCGCCGCAAGCCCTGCCGCGCCGGCCAACGACAGATAATAATGGTGATAAGCTACCGGCACGTTAAGCGGCACTATCGCGTAAGGTAAATAACAAACAGGCAACCATAGTAATAGCAATCCTAACAACCGACGTTCCCGATCAAGCCACCATTTCAACCCTATCGCAGCCCACCCTGCAAGCCCGAGAACCGATAAGAGGACACCGATATCCAAAAAGCTTCTCGGATCCTTCAGTGGAACATAAATAGGCATATACAGCGGGAAGAACGTCCACTTGATATATAACCACCACGCCTCAGCCTGGAGGGCAAGGTTTATCGTCACGGGGCGCACATAGTGTTCTCCAAAAGGTTGCCCGATGAAATAGGCTCGTGCCGCAATATAAATAACGGCAAACGCTGCGGACGGAGCCACCCGCGCCGCGACCGATTTCGGCTCGGCCCTGAGCTTTTCGCCTTCCACAAGCAGTACCAATGCGGGAAAAACCACCACCGCAGATGACGACATCAAACCAAGCGCCATACAAAACAAGCTCAGCGCTATCCACGTAAGCCGCGATCCGGGCTCGCGAACCGCACGCAAGTGCGCTGCCGTGCCTAACAACAAAAACAAGGCCAACAAAAGCGCCGACCGAGCGCTCACCAGTCGGAAACAATAGCCCGATACCGGATGCAATAAAAATAATAATCCCGCAAAAACGCCGGCGCGGCCCCGGACGCCCCAGCCACGCAGCAGCAACACAAAAAGTGCCGCGTTCACAGCCATAAGCAAAAGATTAAATAACCGCCAACTCCAGGGATCAAGCCCGGAGACGGCGTAGTTTATCGCGTAGGTGACCAGCAATATAGGCCGATATATGTTGATGTCCTGCTCTGTGTCGAACAGAAACGGGTCTTTAAAAAACTTCGGAATGTTCGATATGGATCTGAGTGCCGTGTTATCGCGTATGCTGTGTGTATCGTCGTGCAGAAAGGGGTTGTGCAGGTGGGGGAAGTTAACGAGCGTCGCAATAATGGCGAAGGCAATAAAGAGTACGATAAAGTTCGATCTGGTCGGCGGCGATTTCACGGCGTCTCATTTTCGATCCGGCTATTACATCGGCATCCCCGGCGTGCCCGATCCGGCCGTTTGCAGCGCCGACTTAAATTTGCCCTCTGAGGGAAATGCGAAAAGCAATCCCAATATTGCAACAATGCACAATATCAACAAGTCCTGAAAAGACCTGAAGATGAAGAAAATCGCAAGCCCCATCACTCCCGCCGACCCACATAGCGCCCAGGATATAACCATGCCGGTAAACACTTTTCCCATAACAGCGTCGGGATTGTCACCCTCCGTTATTTTCAGAATGGGCGGTTTTCCGCCGGCTATCAACACACCTGCAACAGCCCAGATTATCCCAACCGCCATAAGAACGGTCGAGGTTATAGCAGGCAAATCCACCCCGGTCTCAGGCAACACCCCCAATGTCGGCAGTAAGTACCCCAGGCCAAGATATATTGCCACGGAAAACATCATACCTATCCATATCATCCGAGCGGGTAGCAGTTTTTTATCCATACGCCGCTTTATCTCACTTGGATTCATCGTTTCCTCCTTTCGTTCCTGTGCGTTTCTTAAGCAACTTTGGCAGAACTTCCTTTAACTTATACAATGCTCTCGATCTGTGGCTAACGAGGTTTTTTTCCTCCGGGGTCATTTCGGCGAAAGTTTTCCCCGTTGGATGATAATAGAACAACGGGTCATATCCGAAACCCGCCTTCCCTCGCGGCGCTTCGATTATAACCCCCTCGCATTCGCCCCTGACCGCAAGCTCCGGACCGTCCGGCGTCACCGCCGCAATAACACAAACAAACCGTGCGCTGCGACCAGAAGGTGGAACATCCCTCATCTCGTCAAGCAGCTTATTATTGTTGTCATCGTCGGTGGCATTATTATCGGCGAACCTTGCGGAATAAATCCCGGGCCGGCCGTCGAGCGCGTCCACCTCAAGGCCCGAGTCGTCCGCTATCGTCGCCATGCCGGTCAGGCGCACTACCGTGCGGGCCTTGGCAAGTGCGTTTTCCTCGAAACTCGACCCTTCTTCCGGTATTTCACCAACGGACGGAAAATCATCCAACCCGGAGACAGTCCAACCGCCGGGTTTTAGCATATTTTTTATTTCGGCGAGTTTCCCGCGATTGCGAGTGGCAACAACCAGAACACGGCTTTTATCCATCGCCCGGAGATGATAGCACGGCATCCTGCCCGAGGCACCGCCTCTGAAAGCCCGTAAGCTCTCCTATACCTTTTCGCGCAAACCCGATCATCTTATCGAGCACGGCGGTGTCAAAAGGGTCTTGCTCGGCGGTTCCCTGAATTTCGATGAATTTCCCCGAACCGGTCATGGCAATGTTCATATCAACTTCGGCGGCGCTGTCTTCCCTGTAATCGAGATCGAGAAGAACTTTTTCATCCACCAGCCCGACGCTGACCGCTGCCACGGAATCGGTTAACGGGAATTTCGTAATACCCCCTTTTTGGGCGAGTTTATCGAGTGCATCATGCAGCGCTATGTATGCACCGGTGACCGACGCAGTTCGAGTGCCGCCGTCGGCCTCGATGACGTCGCAGTCGATCCATACGGTCCGGCGCCCGATAGCGTCGAGGTCCGTGATCGCGCGAAGACACCTGCCGATAAATCTCTTAATCTCCTGGCTACGGCTGTCCGGCCTAAATCTTGATCCTTCGCGCCTTCGGCCAGTGCTTGCAGGCAGCATGCCGTACTCGGCGGTGACCCACCCCTGCCCGGACGCCGCCAACCAATCGGGAACTCTTTCGGTTATCGACGCTGCGCAAAGCACTCGAGTCCGGCCCGTGTGGATGAGAACGCTGCCTTGGGCCGCAGGCAGCCAGCCGCGCTCGATGCGCACCGGCCTGAGTTTATCCGGCGCCCTGCCGTCAGACCTCAAAACTTACGATCCCTCCGCAGCGATATTCTTGGGCCCCTCGCCCAATCCCAGGCGAATCGCCCTCTGTGCGGCGAACTTGCAGACGCTGCCGGATAACGACTCGGCTATGCGATTCTGCATTTCGGGCGATTTGAGCAGCTTAACCTCCTTCCTGCTCGATACGAAACCTATTTCGACCAGTACGGCAGGCATCGCCGCTCCCATCAATACCATAAAGGGAGCTTGCTTAACTCCCCGGTTCGGGCTTTTCAATATGTCGTCGAGGTGATCCTGAATAATGACAGCCAGCTTCTCGCTCTCGCGAACATACTCCGCCTGCGCCATATCGAGGAGTATCGCTTCGATGTCGGAATTTATTTCCGGCGACAATCCGCCATTTTGGACGTCTTCGAGCATTGCGGCGTGGTTCTCGAGCAAGGCCACTTTGCGAGCCTCATCGTCACTGGCCGTGGCGCTCAAAAAATATGTCTCGAAACCCCACCCGCCCCTTCTCGAAGCGTTTGCATGCACACTGATAAAAATATCGGCCTTGGCACAGTTGGCTATCTGGGCCCTTTCCCGAAGCTTGACGAAAACGTCCTTGTCCCGGGTGAGAACGACGCGGAATCCTCTTTTTTCGAGCTTTTCCTTTATCCTGCGGCATACCTCCAGCACTACGTCCTTCTCGAACACCCCGCCCGGCCCCACAGCACCGGGGTCGCGACCACCATGACCGGGATCGAGGACCACGGTTCTTACTTCTCCTCTTGGCTTCTCAGACTTCACATCGGTAGAAGGTCCCTCTACCGCGCCCAATAAAAGGCAAAAAGCGGCCATCAAACCGAAAGTCCGGATAAACCTTATTGTATTTTGCCTATATTTCATCTCAATTATACTAAATTGTAACTTAAAAGTATTAAAATGTCAACACACTTTTCTTCTTAACAGATCATGCGGAAAAAGCGTACCAAATATAGCGCTTATCGAATATCCCGATCAGTCATGAAACTCTAGGACGGACAAACGAGGTTTTTGTAGCGCCGGCATCTTAAATTTATGAAGCAAGTCTTGCAGTGTAGCCGCTTATCGTTTATCTTTTTAAATAGCGGCGCTCGTAGCTCAGGGGATAGAGCACTGGCCTCCGGAGCCAGGTGCCGCAGGTTCGAAT
>CAZDAF010000316.1:0-4731 GCA_964503115.1 uncultured bacterium | reverse complement strand
CGGGCAAAAGAGGTTCTCGATAAGTGTACAACAGAGTGATACACTACACTAGAATTGTTGAGCAAGATACGTTTGCTCTTGTCATCGTACCAACTGTTCTGCGGGAACTTGATGAATTGAAAATACGTAGTCCCGATAAAGAGTTTCGAAATAAGGTTGATTCAATCATCAGTCGGATAAAAGGTTGGCGGCATCAGGGCAGTTTGTTGAAAGGTGTCAAAGTAAACAAAACCATTACCATCAGAACAGTGGCGAGCGAGCCAAATTTCGAAAAAACCCTCCATTGGTTAGACGCTTCTAATAGTGATGATCGTATTATCGCCAGCGTTTTAGAAATTCAAATAACTCAGCCATCCGCCACAGTTGTATTGATTACAGGCGACATTAATCTACAAAACAAAGCAGAAATGGCAAACTTGCCGTTTTTAGAACCGCCAGAAGAGTGAGCCAGGTATCCTATCTTGTCACCTCTCTGCTCCGGTTGAGGTAGGAGTCTTTCCTATGAAAATCGAGCCTGAACAGGAAAGCATATTAAACGGCGAATCGGGTCGGGCTATGGCTTTGGCCATGAAAACACTGGTCGAATACGGCAAAGCGTTCGGCGCCGAGCGGCTGGTGTCGATTAAAAGCGGCCATCTGGCAGGCACTTTTGCGATTGTTACTTATAAAGCTTACTACGATATCCTCGATCAAATGGTGGCCGATGGGGTTAAGGTGAAAGTACCTACAACCACGAACCCGAGACCCGGCGGCGACCTGAACCTTATCAACCGTATCGCTTTCAGCAAGCAAAAATATCTGGAGGATTGTCTTAAGTCTCTCGGTGTTACACTCAACCTTTCATGCGTCTGCTATGAAGGCCCCAACGAGCCGGGACCGGGCGACCGGCTGGGATGGGCGGAATCTTCCGCCGTGCAGTTCGCCAACAGCGTTCTGGGCGCACGCACGAACCGCAACTCGATATTGATTGACCTTTGCTCCGCCGTGACCGGCCTGACTCCCGAATTCGGGTACCTGCTGGATGAAAACCGCCGGGGAAAGATACTGGTGAAGCTCGATGTTGACAGGATTGATCCCAGCGCTTTGGGGTTCATAGTCGGCCGCGAAGCGGTGGATCAGGTACCGGTAATCGAGCATTTCGACATAGATCGCATCGGGCTCAAGAACATGGGAGGCTCGATGGCCGCAGCGGGAGGCGTTGCGTTGTTCCACGTCGAGGGAATCACGCCGGAAGCGCCGGACTTGAAATCGGTGTTCGACGGTGAGCCGGACAGGACAATAACCGTCACGCAAAAAGACCTCGATGCGCTGCGATTCAAGGAGCCAAATAAAGCGGATATGCTGGTTATGGGATGCCCGCAGATGACTTATGATGAAGCCACGGAAACAGCCGGTCATTTCGTGGGCAAGCGAGTGAAAAAGCCGACGTGGTTCTGCATGATACCCGAACATAAGGAGCGGTTCGAGAAAACGGAACTCTATGAAAAGGCGCTTGCGGCGGGGGTCGAGTTTTATTCTCACTGCCCGTTGGCGGCGCTCACGTTGAAATCGAAAAGAAAACTGGTGTTGACCAATTCGGGTAAATGCTACTACTACCTCGAGGGCAGCGAGTACGGAACACTCGAAGATTGCCTCCAGGCTGCCGGAGTATAACTATGACGACGCTTAAAGGAAGATCGGTAATAAGCGGCCGCGCGCGCGGCCCGGCGATGATTACACGTATGCCGGTGAACTTTACGGCGGCGCTTACCAAACCGACCAATGCAATTCCCGGCAGACGTGCGGTGGTAAAGGATCGCCATCACGACTTATTCAAGAAAAACCTCAAGGGCACGGTATTGATATTTCCCGCGTGCATCGGCTCGACGTACACAGGCATGTTGCTGCTCGAGCTTATGCACGCTCGTAGCGCGCCGGTCGCCATTATCGTACAACGCGCCGATCCGCTTCTCGTTTCGGGTACGGTGCTTGCCGACGTTTGGTATGATCGCGGTATACCTGTCGTCGAGTACGAATCTGACGACATTTACGAAAAAATTCGCACCGGACAAAATGTCGAGGTAGATGGAGAAACGGGCGAGATTAAGGTTCTATAATCATACAATGCAACAGGTGCTTATCTTAACTTGATCGCATCAAGATTACGTGAGGAGGAATGAAATGGCGATGGAAATACGGCCCAAGCGTTGTGGGGAATTCGAGGAATGGCCGCTGAGTCACCTCGCGGTGGTGGGCGGCATGCTACTTTTGATGTTTCTTGAGGGAGCGTTAATAGTTTCCATTTTCGGGGGGCTGCACGTTGTCGTTTTGATTGTGCTCTGGGTTGCGTCGTTCCCGGTAATCCAATTCTCCTTGTGCAGGAAATGCCTGTATTATGGGAAACGCTGCCCCGTGCCGGGGGAAGGAAACCTCGCCAATCTCCTGTTCGAAAAAAAGGAAGGCCCTGCGGGATTTATGGATTATATGGGCGTCGTGCTGTGCTACGCGATGCGTCTCGGCTATCCGGCGATTTTCCTTTTTTTATATCCGGAAAAATATTCGAGATTGACGGGTTTGATCTACGCACTCACGATTGTGTTGTTTTTCATGATACTGGCCAATGTTATAGGATGCCCTAACTGCATGAAAACCGAATGTCCCATGAACCCGGACGCCGGGAAAGTTAATTGACCGCCCCCGGCGGATTATTCCCCATAACCGGTTCCCATGGCGGCCATTTTTTCCTTGGCGTCGAGGATTTGCTCGACCGAAAGGTGAGGTAGCTCGAGCGGCCTGGTGTTTGCCATATAGTCGGCATCGGCCCAGTCCTTAATGTTGTATATGCCGTCGCGGACGGCGTCTTCGTAAAGCGCCGTTCCCGGCGCCGGGGTGGTTATCGAAGGGCTGACACTGTTGGGTTTTATGCGTTCGAGCAACTGCAGAGTCGCATTGATATCTTCGGGTGTCTCGATGGGCGCGCCGATCATTATGAATGCGTGAGTGGCTATCGAGCGCTCGCGGCACATGGCGAAGGCGCGTTCGGTTTGCTCGGGAGTGATACCCTTGCGGTAATAATCCAAAATGCGATTGCTGCCGGATTCGACACCGAATGCGATCATTCTCAGCCCCGCTTTCTGCATGGCGTCCAGCCGCTCGGGAGTTATCTGATCCACGCGCCCCTGACACGCCCATCCCCAAAGCGGCGTTTTCAGACGCCGGAAGTGTCGGCCCAATTCGGCAAACCATTCAGGTGAATGCGTGGTGAAAGCGTCGTCCCTAAAAAGCACCCGGTCTTGTATGTTTCGAGCTATCGTATTCACTTCGTCGGCGACGTCGGCAGCCGACCGGTACCGTATTTTCCTCCCGAAAAGACGATCCTGCATGGGCTTGCAGTAAGTGCACCTATACGGGCAACCGCGCATCGCCACTACACCCACTTGCCCAAGCCCCGCATCGAAATACTTACCGTAATCTATTCGCGACCGGTCGGGATGGGGCAGAGAGTCGAGGTCGTCTATGAAAACGGGTGGGGGCGTGAGGCGAATTTCATCCCCTTCCCGGTAGGCGATGCCGGGAACTTCGTCGAGGTCGAAGTCCTGCTCGAGGGCCGAAGCCAGCACCGGGGCGCTAAGTTCCGCTTCTCCGACTACCGCGACATCAAAGCCGTCTTCAACCGCGTTTTTCGGCAACGCCGTCGCATGCGGCCCGCCCAGCGCCACCGGCAGCTCGGGCCGAGCCGATTTCACGGCGCGAAGTACTTCGAGCGTTCGGCCGTATAACGCCGTCGAACTCGAAATGCCCACCATTCCGACGCCGTCGAGCATTTCGGCCACGGGAGGCAATTCATCCATGAAGCTCAAGTCCCAAACCGTAGCCTCGTGCCCGGCACACTCGAGCGCGCCCGCAAGATATAAAATCCCCAACGGCTCCTGCACCCCCCCGGCGTTATGATACCCATAGCGCGGATACACCAGAAGAACTTTCATGCCTGCGAGAATACCTCAGCATATTAGAAGGATCAACAATCTTCACAAAAGGGGGCGCCCAGGTCACGTGTGCCCGCGTCTTACCGGTGATACCCCAAACGAATCGCATTGCAGGTTTCAGCCGACTGCAACGTTATTTTTTACAAAACTGTTATCACGCCACGCAGTTTAATCTTCTCGAAATGGCGTCGGCGCATCTCTCGACGGTGGGGAACACAGGGTAGCCTGCGTCGATAAAATATCGTTCGAGTTCAAGACGTTTTTCGTTCATCGTCGTCTGGAAAAAAACTACTGCAACGGGCTTGGGTATGTGACCGAACGCCGCAATGAGCTGGCTGACGAAAAGATTTGCAAAGGACATTATATCTTCACTCTTGCGAGTCAGATATTCAACGGCCACGAGCACGACGAATATATCCACCGCCGGATCGGCGCCGAGTGTGGCAAAGAGTTTCGGGTATTTCTTCATGTGAAAAAATGCACTCGCCATGTCCACCGGATTCTTGATGCTGGTTCCAGGTTGTTTGATCAGCCTGGTAAGCACCTTTGTGGTTCCCTTTGTGAATGACGGCATACTAAATCCCGCTTTTGTCAAGACATCCGTGGCAAACACTCCGAAACCGCCGCTTATGGTTATCAGCCCGACGTTTCGGCCCGCGGGCTTTTTGATTTGCACAAATGCCTGAGCGGTGTCTATCAGTTCGTCCATACTTGGTACCATAGGCACACCCGCTTGCCGGGCCTCCAGGGCCACGAAGGCGTGGGC
>CAZDAF010000315.1:0-4767 GCA_964503115.1 uncultured bacterium | reverse complement strand
TGTCGTAACTTTAGATATACCGGTGTTAAGCAAACCATTATTTTTGCAAGAAGCTTTACTAATTGAAATTACACCTCGATATGGTTACCCTCTTTGGAAGGCTTGAGGATGTGTCGCGCCTGCCTGAATAGCGGTCGCGACCCAAAATAGCTAATAATCAAGGGGGAATTTAACCGACCTTCGAAAGTCGAGGTGTAAAAATGAAAGTGCGAAACATTTTCCTGGTGGTATTGGCGGTTTTATTGTGTATCGGACTTGCGGACAAAAGCCGGATAAAGGCTGAGAGCAAGGCCGCCGTCAAAGTAGCGATAATGCCTCTTAAGGCCCTTGGAGAAGATGATACAACCGGCAAACTGGCGAAGGATTTACTTAAGTCTCTGTTGAAGAAGGCTAAAAAGCTAAACGACCTCGATATTGTCGAAATCGACGAAATCTCTGCCGCACCGAAAGATGTTCTATTTGTAATTTACGCCGAGGTGAGCTTACAGGGCGAAAGCGCCATGGTCGCCGTCAAGCTCCTGGATCACACGGCTGATGGGAAGGTAATAACCGGCAGGATAGTCCCCGGCGCTCCGGATAACCCCGACGATTTGGCGACCGGTATTCTTGATATTATTCGCAAGCAGGCGGCGTTGAGCGCTCCCCCGGCGGCGCCCGAGCCCCCTGAACCTGTCGCCCCCGCCGCTACTCCGTCACTTGCCGATACGCAACCGGCGCGTGCGCCCGTTGCAACTGCGGCCCCAAAACCGAAAAAAACACCGCCCCCGGTAAGTAAACCCCGCCGTGTGAAGTCATGGGGCGCTGCGGTGATGCCGATACAACGCGGCAGGGTAAGCCTTGCCCAGAAAGGAGCTTACGCTCTCGCCAAGCGCGACCTTATCGAGCGAGCACTCGGCGCAATGGTGGACCTCGTGGCGGCTCCCGATCAGCAGCGAAGAGAGATTCTTTCTAAGTTGCAGGGGAAAGTCGAGAACGTAACGGTCGTTACCGACAAGCGCGAGGGCAATATGTACGTTGTTCAATTGGAAGGGTATGTTGTAGTCCCTGCCGCGCTTGCGAAGGAGTTCCCACCACTCCCTAAGCCGGAAAGTACAGGTATGCCGCCCGCGGTGCAGCCGTTTCCGAAAGGCAAGGTTAACTGGGGCGAAGGGTACCTCGAAGCCACTGGAACGGGCAAGTTAACCGACGATCAACCCAACGCCGTCGAGATGGCCAAAAGGGCGGCAAGAGTGGACGCATACGCCGTCGCGCTCGAAATGATAAAGGGCATCAATTACGACCCCGACCTCGCCATTTCGGACATTCTGAGCAGGCAGAGAATAATGGAATATCGCGTCAGAGGACTGGTGCAGGGAGCGCAAACGCTCAAGACCGAGAAAGCCGATGGAGCTTATAAGGTAACCGTTCGTGTGCCGCTTTGGGGGCTGAAGGGCGTTACCGTGGTCTTTAAGAATCTTTATTCCAAGTTTCCTGCTCCACCGCCTGAAGAGGAGCAACCTCCTGAAGATGGCGAAGACGAAGGAGAGGAAGAAGGCCCATCGGGTAAGCCTGCCACCGGCCTGGTAGTGGACGCCCGGGGTACCGGGCTGACTCCGGCGCTGTTTCCGGCGATAGTGGACGAAGACGGGAAGGTGGTTTACGGCGCGGGGATGGTTGTTGCCGAAGAGTTATCCCGCAGGGGCGTTGCCGCTTATGCAACGAGTACCGCCAAAGGAGCGCGTCTCGGGCCTGATCCGCTGCGCATAAGGGCGCTGGGGATGAATAGAAACGAGGGGGTGCAAGTAACGGCGCTGGGAAGCGGCGCCTGGAAGGCATTGTTCGGATCGAAAATTCTCCCTGCCGCGCCGTGGATTCTGGCGCAGGCAACGGCCAAAGTGACACTCAGGCAGGGGGGAAACCCCACTAAAGTGCGATCGGTCAAGGCGGAAGGAAAACGCAAAGCGAAAGTGGTTATATCGAACAAGGACGCCCTGTTAGTCAGAAAAAGCACGAAGAAATCGAACTACCTGGTCAAAGCGAGGGTGGTCATCATCGTGGACAGCATGGTAGGAGCCACCGAAGGCCGCAGAATACAACCGGGCGGCACGCTTGCGGCGTTGAGACGGCTTTTTTAACGTAGGGGCAGACCTATGTGTCTGCCCAAAAAGAGGGGAATGGGCGAACACGTGGGTTCGCCCCTACAATTCCGGTCAAGGTGTGCTACCCTGTTTTTTTAAGGAGATCGAATAGCTCGCGTGGCCACTTCCCGGAAAACGTCCAGACCTCCCGGTCGAGCATCGGGTTTAGGTCTGGGATTTGCGATAGTTGCAGCGACGGTCGTCCTGCAGTTTATCGGGTCGTTCGACGGTCTGGAGCGTCGCCTTCTTGATCTTCGCTTCATAGCCAGGGGCGAAAAATCTCCCCATCCGGATATCTTATTGGTCACCATAGATGAAGCCACCCGCAAAGCGCTCGGCAAGGCCACCGGGGCCATCACCCGCGATGAATATGCCCGCGCGCTCGATGCGCTGACCACCTCGGGCGCTCGATTGGTGGCGTTCGACCTGGATTTTGCAACTCAAAGAGAAGGTGACGAGCGGCTTGCAAAGTCAATCGCATGTGCCGGGAACATTATCTTATCCAGTTTTATAGCGATGGGCGACTGGGTGCGGCCCAACCCGTCGTTTCGGAGCGCGAACGTGCCGTGCATGGTCGATGACGCCGTTTTGGAAGTTTCGCGGGAGGCGTTCGTCGGCGAGGAAGGCGTCGCGGTAATTACTTGGAAAGGCCGCCCCGGCTTCGTGGTGAACGGATTCCGCGTTTATTATGCTATCGAGCCTTTTGACGATCCGAAATCGATACCGGAAGGAACGGGCGGTTTCGTCGACGTAAGCCCCAAGGAGAAATCCCTCAAGCTTACCGTTGAAGGTATACCGCCTGGAACCGCGCTTTATGCGGCGGTGCGCGGAATACGCTTCGGATCGCTCATGGGAGAAGGCGCCGTTAATATCATCGAGGATCCCGACGCACGAGTGCGAAGCATTCCTCTGGTGGTGGGTCGCTCCGGGGACGATCCTGAGAAGAAAGCTGCACTGGCGCTCGAAACCGCTATAAAAGTAACTTTCGCGGGCGATCCGCGAGTGACGTCAAGCACGTCCTGGGCGATGGGCTTCGAGCAGGATGAAGACTCGCTGGTCATACCACTCGTGGAAGGCAGGATGATTATAAATTATCGTGGCGGCAGAGATACTTACCCCCGATTGTCGTTCAGCGATGCGCTCGAAGGACGGTTCGACCGCAAGACCGTCGAGGGCAAGATAGTGCTGGTGGGAAATACTCATCAGCTTGCGCACGACGAGTACCCGACGCCGTTCGGCAGTCAAAAGGTAAGCAGGCACGACACCGGCGATGAGGGATTAAAAACCGGTTACACTCCCGGCCTCGAAATACACGCCAACGCGCTTGATACCATCCTGAGCGAAGATTTTATCTCGCCACTGGCGCATTTTTTCGAGCATTTCGTGGACACCGTAATAATCGAGGGTTGGAGTGAAGGCAGCTCCGGTCTTCGTTTTCGATTGTGGGATGCGGCGCTGGTTCTCGTCGTGGGGGTTTTAGCGGTGCTTCTTTTGGTGCTTTTGCGTCCGCCGCTTTCGGTAGGCGCTTTGATTTTTTTCGTTCTCATGTCGATGGTGACGGTTGGCGCTTACCTTGGCTTTTCGAATGCCGGTCTGTGGGTTCCGATGGCGGGGCCGTTGATTACCCTGGCGGGAGTATATGCCGGCGGTCTTTTGCACCGCGCCAATCTGCATGAACGGGAAAAGAGATGGATAAAGGAGACTTTCGGGAAATACCTCGCGCCCGCCGTGGTCGAGCAGATCACCCGCGACCCCTCGCTGGTCGAGCTTGGCGGGGTCGAGAGGGAACTGACGGCATTTTTCAGCGATATCGAGAAATTCAGCTCGATAAGCGAGCAGCTTGGCAGCCCGAAAGCGCTTGTCGGCCTGTTGAACGAATATCTTTCGGCCATGGCGGAGATAATCGAGAAATATGGGGGCACCATCGACAAGTACGAGGGAGACGCCATAATCGCCTTCTGGGGCGCGCCGCTGCATTTCCCCGATCATGCGCATCGAGCGTGCAACGCATGCCTCGATATGCAAGCCGGCATGAAAAAACTCAGGGAAAAGTGGCGCAACGAGGGAAATTGGCCCGATCTGGTCAGTAACATGCGCGTGAGGATGGGCCTTAATACCGGCAGGATAGTCGTCGGGAACGTAGGCAGCGAAGGGCGATTGAACTACACCATTATGGGCGACGCCGTTAACCTTGCCAGCAGACTCGAGGGCGCAAACAAGCCTTATGGAACTTACACCATGATCTCGCACGACACATATTGGCAGGTGCGCGATCATTTCGAGGTGCGTTTCCTCGACGTAATTACCGTAGTCGGGAAAAAGCAGCCCGTTCGGGTGTATGAGCTTATGTCGCGCCGTGGAGAACTCACCACGCAACAGGTGCGTATGATAAAGGCGTACAATGAAGGAATTGTGCATTATCGGAAAAGAGAATGGCAGGAGGCCATTTCAAGTTTCGATGCGGCGATGCATTTCGTGCCGGACGACGGCCCGAGTAAAGCATATATCGAGCGGTGCCGGATGTATAACGAAAATCCCCCTCCGGCAGATTGGGACGGAGTATTCAAATTAACGGATAAATAGGTTTTCGTTTTTTCGTCAGTTGTATCTTGCATATACGGGCATATTTACTCTATTCTCGCTGAAAACC
>CAZDAF010000314.1:0-4806 GCA_964503115.1 uncultured bacterium | reverse complement strand
CTATTTCCTGTATTCCTACAACGAAGGCGGCAAAACCATATCGCGGCGATTGCCTTCGGTTTCAGCAACGGAAAGGTAAAGGGAGCGAATCGGCGCAAACTCAATTATCGCCCTCAGATGCTGCCTCGAAACAGGTTACTTCGAAAATTACCTGGAATCCAGCCAATCTGCTTAACCAAAAACCATCAAATATGTCGCACACTCTTCCAACGGCCTTTTTCCTTGAATCTCCGATATTTATGCTTATATTTATAACAGCGAGGGAAAAATCGGAAAATCATATTTTAAGAAATACTCAGGGAGTATATTATGGCTATACAGTGGAACAAATTTACGATAAAGGCCCAGGAGGCTTTCGAGACTGCGCAAGCGGTAGCCGGCGAACATGGGCATCAGGCGCTGGACGTCGAGCATTTGCTTGTGGCCATGATTCGGCAGGAAGGCGGTCTGATAAGGCCGCTATTGGCCAAACTTGGCGCAAGCCCCGATGCGGTTATCGCGGAAGCAACAAGCAAACTCGAAGGAATGCCGCAGGTGTCCGGCGGAGGAATGGGACAAGTATATGTTACGCCGCGTCTCGACAAGTTGCTTGAAGCCACCGCAAAAGAAGCCGGTAACCTCAAAGACGAATACATAAGCACCGAACATATCCTGCTGGCGATGACCGAAGATACGGAGGCATCGTATCTCGCGGAACTGGGCGTCACGCGTGACGCGGTGCTCAAGGTGCTGGTCGATATTCGCGGCGGGCAGCGCGTTACCGATCAGAACCCCGAGGATAAATACCAGGCGCTCGAACGATACAGCCGCGATCTGACCGATGAGGCCCGCAAGGGCAAGCTAGATCCGGTCATAGGCCGCGATTCGGAAATAAGACGCGTTATACAGGTGCTCAGCCGCCGTACCAAAAACAACCCCGTCCTCATCGGTGAACCGGGTGTCGGTAAGACCGCCGTTGTCGAGGGGCTTGCGCAGAGGATTATCGCCGGGGATATCCCGGAAGGGTTGCGCGATAAGCGTGTGGTGGCGCTCGACATTGGCGCTTTGCTTGCCGGGGCGAAGTATCGAGGCGAGTTCGAAGATCGGTTCAAAGCGGTGATCAAGGAGGTCACCGGAAGTGAGGGGCAGGTAATTCTCTTTATCGATGAGCTGCATACCCTGGTGGGCGCAGGCGCCGCCGAGGGAGCGGTGGACGCATCGAACATGATAAAGCCGGCGTTGGCGCGTGGAGAATTGCACGCAATCGGCGCCACAACACTCGACGAGTATCGCAAGCACGTCGAAAAGGACGCCGCGCTAGAACGGCGATTCCAGCCTATATACGTCGGGGAGCCGGGAGTCGAGGACACCATCGCCATATTGCGGGGACTTAAAGAGCGCTACGAAGTCCACCACGGAGTTCGCATACAGGATTCCGCGCTGGTGTCCGCTGCGACGCTTTCGCACAGGTACATATCCGACCGGTTCCTGCCCGATAAGGCCATTGACCTCATGGACGAAGCCGCCAGCCGCCTGCGAATAGAAATCGACAGCATGCCAACCGAGATCGACAAAGTCGAGCGGAGGATCATGCAGCTCGAGATCGAAAAGCAGGCGCTGCTCAAGGAGAATGACAAGAGTTGCGCCGAGAGATGCGGACACATCGAGCAGGAATTGGCCGAGCTTCGCGAAAAGAGCTCCGCCATGAAAGCTCATTGGCAGCTCGAAAAGGAGGCCATTACTGAAATCCGCAACATTAAGGAAAAGATCGAGCAGGCCAAAACCGAGGAGCAAGCCGTCGAACGGCAGGGCGATCTTAATCGCGTCGCCGAAATACGATACGGCATAATCCCCGAACTCGAGAAGAAGCTCGAAACCGAAAACGAGCGGCTGGCGGACCTCCAGAAAGAGCAGAAGATGCTCAAGGAGGAAGTGGACGCCGAGGACATCGCAGAGGTGGTGAGCAAGTGGACGGGCATCCCGGTCAGCAAGCTGCTCGAAGGCGAGCGGGAAAAACTCGTGCAAATGGAAGACCGCCTCCACATGAGGGTGGTCGGGCAGGAAGATGCCCTGCGCGCGGTCGCAGATGCGGTGCGTCGAGCTCGAGCGGGCCTGTCCGATCCGAACAGGCCGATAGGCAGCTTCATATTCCTCGGGCCGACCGGTGTCGGGAAAACCGAAACGGCCAGGGCGCTGGCGGAGTTCCTGTTCGACGACGAGCACAGCATGATTCGGGTCGATATGAGCGAGTACCAGGAGCGACACACCGTCAGCCGTCTCATCGGCGCCCCGCCGGGTTACGTCGGTTACGACGAGGGAGGCCAGCTTACGGAAGCGGTACGAAGGCGACCTTATAGCGTGGTGCTATTCGACGAAATAGAAAAAGCGCATCCGGAAGTTTTCAACGTGTTGCTGCAATTGCTCGACGATGGGAGGTTGACCGACGGGCATGGCAGAACGGTCGACTTCCGCAACACCGTGGTCATTATGACCAGCAATATCGGCAGCCATTACATTCACGAAACAAAAAATAGCGAAGAACTCGAAAACGTACTTATGGATGAGATGAGACGCCATTTCCGGCCCGAGTTTCTCAACCGGCTCGACGACATTATTTTCTACAAACCGCTTCAACTCGAGGATATCGAGCAGATCGTCGATATACAGTTACGTAAGCTCAGGGAACTGCTTGCGGAACGCAAAATCACTCTCGAACTCACCGAAAAGGCAAAAAAGACACTCGCCAAAGAAGGTTTCGACCCGCTCTACGGCGCAAGGCCGCTGAAAAGAGTCATTCAAAAGCGTATACAGGACAGATTGGCCAGGGAAATACTCGAAGGCAAGGTCAAAGACGGCGATAATGTCGTCGTCGACTCGAATTCCAAAGGGGAATACGAATTCCGCCAGGCAGCCTGACTTACTTTTTCTTTTGAAAAAGAAAACTATATGCCGCAAATTTTGATCGAATTTGCGGTTTTCCTCTTTTTCATCCTCGAAAACTATATGGGTAATAATTTTTTTCTTTATTTAAACGCAAAATTCTGTTATACTTATCCGTTAAATGTCTAAATGTCTAAAGACAACGTTGGAGAGAAAATTGTGATTGCAGAACCGGATCGTTCAATTCGAAAGCAGCGGCGGGGTGTGCCTGCCGCGTTTTGGTGGTCGGTGACCGCATCGGCGGCATTGACCGTATTTTTACTCACTTCGCTTCCGAACATATCCACGGGCGAAGAAAGCGCCTTGCGCAAAGTGCTGACGAAATTGCACATACTCGAGCGTAAAGTTAACCACGTGCCCTCGCTTGCGGCGTACAAGCTTCCCGGTCGAGTGGTGTTGTGCGACAAACAGTTTCCTCTCGACCGTTCGGAGGTGAAGGAGGCGCTCGAGCGCGAGTTTTACCTGAGCCTCGGTAGGCGCTCGACACCCATCCTTTGGATTAAGAGGGCATCGAAATACTTCCCGTATATCGAATCGCGCCTCAAGGCATACAAGATGCCGGACGACCTGAAGTACCTCGCGGTCGCAGAGAGCGACTTGAAGCTGTATGCCAGAAGCCCCGCCGGAGCGGTAGGTATGTGGCAGTTTATTCCCGGAACGGGTCGGAGGTGGGGACTGCGGGTAGACGGGCATTTCGACGAAAGGCGCGATTTCGTTCGATCCACCGAATCGGCAATGAAATTTCTACAGAACCTTTACGGCACCTTCAACGATTGGCACCTGGCTATGGCGGCTTACAACGCCGGGCCGGGAAGAGTGGGCTCGGAGCTGAAAGCTCAAAAAGTGGATAATTACTTCGATCTTAATCTGCCGCTCGAAACCGAAAGGTACATTTTCCGCATCGCCGCTATAAAAATCATCATGTCCAACCCGGCGAGCTACGGCCTGGACCTGCCGAAAAATGAGCTTTACTCTCCGGGCAAGTACGACACCGTAAATATAAATATTCCCGTGAAAAATCTATACCTGGGCGTGATGGCCGATGCTGTCGGGGTCACCTTTAAAGAAATTCGTGAACTGAACCCCGCGCTCGAAAGCGATTACCTGCCTCGTGGTAACTGCCGACTCAACCTGCCTGCCGGCAGTTCGGAAAAATTCCTGCTCGCATGGGAAAAAATCAAGCGCAAGAAAGCCTTCAAGACCGGAACGCCCCGGAAAGGCAAAGCTAAACGCAGAGTCCATAAGGTTCGGCCCGGTGAGACTTTGGGTTCCATTGCACATCGCTATAGGGTTTCGGTTTCCGACCTGTGCCGCTGGAACCGCCTGAACAGAAAATCGGTCCTGCGCGTCGGGAAAAGACTGGTCATCTACAGATAGCAAGCTACCGTTTAACGCACCCCGATCACAGGTGCAGAAAAATTCACAACCACCTTGCTGATTGGGAGGTGCAAGAGTGGAAAACAACAATACAACAGCGGAAGGCATTGCCGATTTTTTAATAAAGAACATTTTTTTTGGCTCTTTTCCCGATGATTGATCGGGAGTGGATAATGCCTTATGGGTACTTTCCCGGCGCTTTTTGAACCCTAACCCGAATTATTCTCACGGGTCTCAAGGCCCGCGTTCCTGAGGAATCCCGCTGAAAGCGGGATGTCTCGAAGGGCGCAGGCCGCTTAACCGTTACCCTTCGAGCCATACGGCCCGTCTAGGACGCTTTGCTCCTCAGGGCTAACGGTTTCGCTAATTACACACTGCTTTTCGGCACTTCTGCGATTTCACTTTAATTTCAACAACTTATTCCCAATTGGCGAAAATTCATGAATAATGCGGGCGTGCGTCCTGAAAGCTGTGAGCGGTCCGAGTTGGTGAAAAGCCAGCCCGCGAACC
>CAZDAF010000313.1:0-4823 GCA_964503115.1 uncultured bacterium | reverse complement strand
TGGTTTGTGGGAAGGCTGAAGGAGGTTCCGGGAGTCTTTAGCCAGGGCGAATCCCTGGAAGAGCTTACAGAGAATATCGCCGACGCCTATCGCCTGATGCTGGAGGCGGAGCCGGGACCTGAACATGCCAACGCACAGACCCTCGAGGTCGGAGTGGATTTTTGAAACGCAGTGAATTCGTGCGGTCTATCGTTTAACGAGGCTGTTATCTCCTTCGGCATGGTTCACGTCATGATATTTATGCGAACCCCCGCAATGGGCGCAAAGCTCCGGTTCCCCGCCATGCCGAAATAAAAGATTCACTCGTCAAGTTGATTGAAAGGCAACTTGGCCTTGAGTAGAGAATTTTCCATAACCCGGCTTGCTGCAGCTTTTCAAGACTCAGGTTCGCTTCATCGAGAAATTTAACTTTCCGCTAGCTGTATGAAGCCTGAATTAAAAGCTCCAATATCGTCAGGCTATTCTCCACTATTCTATCTCCAAGAGAAAATTTATAGTCTCTTGGAAAATTGGAAACCCTTGTAAGTAATTCCTTGCAAAGGTCATACGCCTTCTGAACGGCGGGAAGTTCATTCTTCATTTTTCAAAAAATATTTTCGATGGGGGTTTCGCCCCCATACCCCCAAAAGAGTAAAAGTGTGAAAGTACTAAAGTGTAATCAGTCCCGCGCACAATGGATTTATCCGTTTTTGCATTTCCGGGCTGAAGCCCCGAACCGATCTTGAAAAAAAGTCTTTTGGCCGGTATGATGAACGGGAAAACATCTTTGGGGGTGAAGCATGAAAATTGAAGCGGTGGACGCCTGGTTGGCGCATCATAATTTACCGGAGCCCTTTTATCCGTCGTGGATACCCGGCTATCCGCAAACGCGCAACAGTTGCCTTATCGTGCGAGTTCGCACCGACGAAGGCGTTGACGGCTGGGCGGCGGGAGTGGGTTTTCTCGACGAGGCCAAAGGCATCCCGGCACTTTTGAGGCCGTTTCTGGTGGGACGCGATCCTTTCCAGATCGAGGATTTCGTACAAATAGCGCGGTCGGGATACTTTCTGGGATACAAGATGTGGTTCGTCGAGATCGCCCTTTGGGACATTGTCGGCAAGGTTGCCCGAATGCCGATTTACAAACTGTTGGGCGGCGGGCCCGGGAAAATTATGACTTACGCCAGTTGCGGCGAAATTCGCGATCCCGAAAAGCGCGCCGAAGATGCACTCAAACTTAAAGAGAAAGGCTTTTTCGCTCTCAAGCTGCGCACTCGCAGCCCGGACTTAAAGACGGACATCGCGCAAGTGGAAGCGGTGCGTAAGGCGGTAGGCGACTCGATGGAAATAATGGTCGATGCGAACCAGGGCTGGCCCATTCACGGCTTTGCGCCATATCCCCGCTGGACTCTCAAGCGGGCGATGGAAACGTGCCGCGCACTCGAAGACTTAAACGTCAGATGGATTGAGGAACCGCTATATAAGCACGACTACGACGGCCTTGCGACGCTACGGCAGTTTACCACCGTTCCCATCGCTGGCGGCGAGTTCAACACCGACCTGTGCGAATTCCGCGACCTGTTGGCTAAAGGTTGTCTCGATGTCGTGCAGCCCGACGTGACTCTGGCCGGCGGGATACTTTTGGGCAAAAAGATGGCCGGTATAGCGGAATCGTATAACCTCGAATTCAGCCCGCACACCTGGACCAACGGCATCGGGCTGGCCGCCAACCTCCAGTTAATGGGCGCCATCCCGAACTGCCCGTATTGCGAGTACCCTTATGAAGAGCCCGCGTGGATACCCGAGCACCGCGATTTCATGCTGACCGAGCCGATAAAAACCGACGGGAACGGCTGCATTAACGTTCCCGACGGCCCCGGCCTGGGCGTCGAGATAAACGTCGAAGCGATCGAGAAGTGCTCTGAAAAGGTGTGATGCAACAAATGACATTAAAATCGGGGACTCGCATGAATCGAAGTTCCATGCGGAGAATCTCAAGCCTCGGTTCAGGATGGCAATTCAATTATAGGACGTATAAATGGACGATAGACTGAAAAATCTGGATTACGTGTTCAATCCCCGCTCGATAGCTTTTGTGGGAGCGACGGAGTCGATGAGGAAATGGGGATTCATCATTTTCAACAACATCTTGTCGGGCGGATACGAGGGTAACCTATATCCCGTAAACCCCGGTCGGGAAAAGGTGATGGGTTTTCGCGCGTATCCGAGCGTACGCGACATACCCGGCGAAGTCGACCTGGCGGTGTTTACCGTTCCTGCAAAAAACGTGGTGGAAACGATAGACGACTGCGTCGCCAAGGGCGTCAAGGCCGGCGTAGTCATCAGCGCCGGTTTCAAGGAACTGGGCGGCCGATACGAAAACCTCGAGGCCGAGCTTACGGCCAAGGCTCGCGCGGGAGGTATGGTACTCGTCGGCCCGAATGGGTTGGGGATAGGCAGCCCGTCGTGTAAGCTCTACTCATGGATGCCTAATTTCTATCCGCCCGCAGGGAATGTAGCCGTCGTATCCCAGAGTGGGAATGTCCAAAATATGCTTATCAACGAAGTGATCAAGCATGGTTTCGGAATTTCGAAAGCGGTTTCCAGCGGTAACGAAGCCGATCTCAAGGTGGAAGATTACTTCACGTACTTCGCAAATGATCCTTCGACGAACGTTATCATGTCCTATATCGAAGGTATTTCGGCCGGCCGGCGCTTTGTCGAGCGAACCCGTGCCGCCGCCTCGAAAAAGCCGATTATAGTGCTTAAAGGCGGTCGTACTCAATCCGGAGTTTCCGCCGCCAAATCCCATACCGGCGCTATGGCGGTCAGCAATCAACTTTTCGACGCCGTTTGCAGGCAGATCGGCATCGTCCAGGCGCCTACCATCGAGGATGTTGGAATCATCGCTGCAAGCTTTATCAACCGCCCGCTCCCTCGAGGCAGGCGCGTGGGCATATTAACGGGCGGTGGAGGGCTCGGTGTGATCGCCGCCGATGTGTGTTCCGAAGAAGGTCTCGAAGTCGTCAAGCTGTCGCCCCAAACACTCGATAAGATCGGCAAGTTGATGCCCGGGTGGTGGGTGCCCGGCAACCCGGTGGACATGGTTGCGGGCCTGAATTTCTCCAGTATCAATCCCATATTGGAAATACTCATGACGAGCGGCGAGGTGGATGCCATTCTCGTTATTTTCATCGGGCCGCCACGCATCAAAGCGGCTCGCATTCCCGTAAGCGACAAAGGCTTGGACTTGAGAAAAGCCTGGGATGCAATGACGAAACAATACAGCGCCTATGCGCAGAAACTTCTCGAGCTGATGCACCAGCTTAATATTCCGCTATATATCGTTTCTAACTTTGAACCCGATGAAATGATCAAGATCGAGGATGGCAAACAAATGGTAACCTATCCGACGATCCAATCCGGCTGCCGCGCCCTCGGGGCCATGACGAGATATTACGAGTGCGGCATGGGAATGGGGCGAACCGTCGATATTATTGTGTGAGTAACATCCGTATCCCGGTTAAGCTTTGGCAAATTTTGTAGTGCAGGCATCTTGCCCGCCTGAGGCGGGCTTGCCTGCAAAATGCAGCCTGGAAGGCCGCACCACAACCTCCGACCTTGACAACCTTGCCGTTGTGTCGTAGCATGACCTTCGTTGTTTTTGCGTGGAGATAAATCGGGGGCCGCTCCGATCTCTCCGGCGTATTTTCGGTCGAACGACATGGATACATTGATCAATATTTTCAGAGATGTCGAGATATTTATCGCAATCGTCGTTGTGATTTATTTCCTTTTTTGCATGGGCGTTCTTATCTCAACAAGGCACGAAAGAAGGCGCGCCGGGCGGCAAAATCAATCAGTGTCGCATTTTCTCTACCTGTTCTTTTTAATACCGATGATTGCCGTCGTTTCATTTGTGGCCTGGCCCATCTTTGCGGGAAGCGCCTACGGTTCGTATACTTCCGAAGCAGAAGACATGTTAACGTCCATAGCGACTGCGCAAATATCCTATTTTTCGAAAAACGGCGTCTGGGCGGGAACGGATTACGACGTTGAAGTCTTCTCCGAATTGGACTGGAAACCCTCAGGCAGGACGCATTACGCTTACTACTGCGGCAACGATTACATACTTCCCAAATCGAAAAGATACAAATTCAAATACCCCGAACCGGGCCCGGATTGGCCGTATGCCGTCGAGCCGGAAATATCGTTATCCGACTTTGTTTGCGTAGCCGTCGGCAACAATGATAGAGACGGTTTCCCGGATGTCTGGGCGATAAACAAAAATAAAAAGCCCGTTCATCTGCTCGATGACTCGACCGATGAAATGCCGGTTGACGTTTTATCCGGGTTATTTGATCCGAAAAATGTCTTCACCGACACTGAGGATATTAAAGATGAACTTGGCATTAGTCGGGTTTATATTGAAATAAATATCCCCGCTTATCGTCTTGATCTTTACTATAATGAGGACTACCTCAGGAGCTACGCTGTCGCAGTAGGCCGATACCGTTATAAAACCCCTAGGCGGAGTTTTTATATGAAACGCATTGAGTGGAACCCGTGGTGGTATCCGCCCGATGCCAAGTGGGCTGCAAACTCACGGCCGGCGCGCCCCGGCAGTCGAAATCCGCTCGGGCCGGTAAAAATGGTTCTGGGATCGTCAATTCTCATACACGGCACCAACAAGCCGGAAAGCATAGGAACCAGTGCCAGTCACGGGTGTATCAGAATGTTTTCGGATGACGCGGTAGATCTGGCATGGAAGGTAATGGTGTTGGCGGGAACGAAACGCCCTATGGCGAGACCGCGTTATTATGCAGCCAGATCACGTAGGACTTT
>CAZDAF010000312.1:0-4823 GCA_964503115.1 uncultured bacterium | reverse complement strand
CTCCCATGAACGCGGCCAATACCGTACTTATCGCATAAGTGGTGCCTCCCATCGAGAGAGAAAAAAGCTTCGTCCACACTACCTCATACACCAGCCCGCAAGCTCCCGAAAGAAAAAAGAAAAGCAGCAGCAGCAATTTCATAGACAGATCCTTTCAAAAATTAAATGGGCAAAACCACTGACTCAAACTTGGGCAATAAAAACACCGTTCACAACTTCCCCTGAAGTTTCTTGATGATAATGCAAATATCTTTATGCAGCAATCTTATCCGTTTTGCCGACAACGGTTTTATAAGATCATTGCGTTGCACCGAGACGACAACAGGGCGGAAACTTGCCACTAATGGTGTTTTTTAAGGGTTTTTTGGGCGGATTCGATCAGATCGAGGGTTTCTCCTTGAGCTTTTTCGAGTTTTTCGATGTGTTTTTCGAGAGCCTCTATTTCATTTTGCAATCGAGCTTCCTCAGCCTCAGCATTTTCGAGAGCGAATGAGTTGTCGAGTTCGAGATCGCTTATGCGATCCAGCAGGTCGGTAATCCTTTCGGCCTGCCGATTTGATTCTTCCTTTATAGTTGCAAGTTCTTCTTCGATCTCGCTGTTTCTTTTTTCGAGAATTTCAGTTTTGGCTTCGTCATTGCCGTTTGATTTACGGCGGTGCAATTCCTGCACCACGTTGCGCAATTCGGGCTCGGCCCGCTGCTCATGCAGCAAGTTGTTGAGTGCTTCCTCCGCCTCTTCGGAATCCCCGAATCCGGTGAAGTTTTCCACCACACGCAAAAGCTCGGTATCGGCAAAAGGTTTATATAGAAATGCGTCGTATGAATTTCGAAGTGAACTGACCAGATCGGGGTTTTGGTCTTCCAGTTCCTCCGGGACCATAATAACAAGGGGCATTTTCGCCACTGAGCCGTCGTCCCGAAACCGCTGTGCCTCCTTCACTCCGTCGCTTGGAACGGAGTCCACAAGCACTACCTGGGGCCTGATTAGAGAGGCCAGCCACCGGCCCTGCTCGACGTCCCTGGCTCTGACCACCCCGAAGCGGCTCGATCTCAGGAAATCCTCGACCATTCGGGCCAGTCCATCGTCCGGCTCAATTATCAGTACTCTCCGCTCGCTCATATTTATCTACCGCATGTATCCGCCGTATTACGCCCCACAGCACTTTTTGTATTTCTTTCCCGATCCGCACGGGCACGGATCGTTCCGGCCCACGCGAGGTCCTTCTCGACGCATGGTGCGGGCTTTTTGCGGACCTTCCCCTCGATCCATTATCATTTGTTGTTTGCGACGGCGCCTTATTTCTCGGGGTGTTTCCTCCTGCTGGGCAAGTTGAATGCGCATCAATCGGCCTACCACGTCCTCCTGTAGCTTGGCCCACATCTCCTCGAAGGTGTCGAACGCTTCCCGCTTGTAAACCACCAGTGGGTCCTGTTGCCCATAACCTCTCAGCCCGATCCCCTCTTTGAGGTGATCCATATTAAGAAGGTGATCTTTCCACAATTGATCCATCGTTACCAGGTAGATATCCGTTTCTACGCGGTTGAAAAGCTCCGGCCCGAATTCCTCATCCTTGTAATTGTATCGCTCGATGACTTTCTTAGAGATCGCTTCCGCCAGTTCGCCTGGTTCTTTGAAGCCGTCTTTCAACGCTTCGACGTCCAGTTTGATCCCGAATCGAACGAAGACGCCTTCATTAATATCCTTGATATTCCAATCCTCGGGCTTTGATTTTTCCTCCGCGTTGCGCCATACAATGTCGTCCACGATGTCGCGAATCATGCTTTCGATTTCGCCGCGTACATTTTCGCCATTGAGTATTTGCCGCCTTTTTTTGTAGATAATGGTTCGCTGTTGGTTCATAACGTCATCGTAATCGAGCAAGTGTTTTCTAATTTCGAAATTTTGTCCCTCGACTCTCCTTTGGGCGGTTTCGACGGACTTCGATACCCACTTATGCTCTATGGGTTCGCCTTCTTCCATGCCCAGACGATCCATCCATGACGATATTCGTTCGGAGCCGAAGATTCGCAGAAGATCGTCTTCGAGAGAAAGGTAGAACCGGCTACTGCCCGGGTCGCCCTGCCTGCCGGATCGGCCCCTGAGTTGATTATCTATACGTCGCGCCTCATGCCGTTCGGTGCCGAGTATGTGCAATCCGCCGGCCTTGACGACTTCGTCGCGTTCCCGGGCGCAAGTTATGCGTGCCTCCTCGAGTATTTCGAGAAGTTTCTCCTCATCGCCTTTCGAGCGGGTTTTAGCGATCATCTCCGGGTTGCCGCCAAGCACGATGTCCGTCCCGCGACCCGCCATATTGGTGGATATTGTAACGGCGCCCTTCCTGCCCGCTTGCGATACGATTTCGGCCTCACGCTCGTGGTGCTTGGCGTTGAGGACGTGATGAGGGATACCCTTCCGCTTGAGTATGCGGCTGACCAACTCGCTCTTCTCGATGCTGATGCTGCCGACGAGAACCGGCTGACGACGCTCGTGGCAATCCTTTATCTCCTCGACGGCCGCAGAGAATTTTTCCTTCTCGGTTTTGTAAATAACGTCCGAATTGTCAGCGCGTATCATGGGCATGTTGGTGGGAATAACCATCACGTCAAGATCATATATTTCAGCAAACTCCTGTGACTCGGTTTCGGCGGTACCGGTCATCCCGGCAAGTTTAGAGTACATCCTGAAGTAGTTCTGAAAGGTGATTGAGGCAAGAGTCTGGTTTTCGTTCTCGATGTTTACGCTCTCCTTTGCTTCGAGGGCCTGGTGCAGACCATCGGAATAGCGCCTTCCGGGCATAAGCCGCCCGGTGAACTCGTCCACTATAATGACTTGCCCCTCCTTGACGACGTAATCCACATCGCGAGTGAAGATCGTGTGAGCCTTGAGTGCCTGCTGGACGTGATGCAGCGTTTCCATCTCCGAAGGCTCGTATAGGTTTGGAACTTTCAAAAGGTCCTGCATCTTCATAACGCCCTTGTCAGTCAAGGTCACGCTACGGGCTTTCTCGTCGATGATGTAGTCGTATTTCTCCTCGAGCTCTTTAACCTTTTCCTTGTCCTGCACAAGAGCCAACTCGCTTTTCTTCGGCCCTCTCAACCTCGGCACAACCGCGTTTATGTCGTAATACTTATCGGTACTTTCATCGGTGGGGCCGCTTATTATGAGCGGCGTGCGTGCCTCGTCAATCAGGATCGAGTCCACCTCGTCAACGATGGCGTAATTCAGGGGACGTTGAGCGTAATCCTCGATCAAGTATTTCATGTTATCGCGCAGGTAATCGAACCCGAATTCGTTGTTCGTGCCATATGTGACGTCGCAGCGGTAATTTTTTTTCCGCTGCACGTCGTCGAGTTCATGAACTATGATGCCCACGGTCAAACCCAGCATGCGATATATACGTCCCATCCACTCGGCGTCGCGTTTGGCGAGATAGTCGTTGACAGTGACTACGTGAACCCCTTTTCCATCAAGCGCGTTGAGGTAGACCGGCATGGTCGCGACCAGTGTTTTCCCCTCGCCGGTCTTCATCTCGGCGATTTTGCCCTCATGCAGAACAACGCCGCCGATAACCTGCACATCAAAAGGCCGCATACCCACCGCCCGCTTGGAAGCCTCCCTGGCTACTGCAAAGGCTTCCGGTAAAATGTCATCAAGTGTCTCGCCGTCGTCCAGGCGCTTGCGAAATTCCTCCGTCTTGGCCCGCAAGGCCACGTCGCTGACCCGCTCAAAGCGCGGCTCAAGCTCCGCCACTTGCGAAACTATCGGCGATACCACCTTGAGGTAACGATCATTGGCAGTCCCGATCACCTTCCCGGCTATTGTAGTAAACATGGACATTCTGTAGATAAAAGATAACCTTAAACCCGCTCAAATTCCACCCAACCTAAGCTTGCTCGAGAGAATTCGCCCGCGTTTTCGGGAAATATCCGATAATTTAACATGTACGACCCGGCTGCATTTTTGCGGGTAAGTCTTTCTGGTGTTAACGGTACCCTAATAGAACCTATAATTTGGCAGAAACGAATGGAATTTTTCTAATATCTTTTCTTTTAACCCCATTAAAATTCTTGCACGGGCGGCTATTCGTCGGGAATTTATTCTTCCACCAACTCGGTGTTCCAATATGATGCGTCGACAAAACTGACGAATGGTTTCCACTCTTTATGGACGAGTCCTCCGAGTGAGAAGTCCGCGTAGGGGGTCCAGGCGGGTCTTTTTGGTTTTCGGATAAGTTTCAAGCCGGCTTCTTTTGGGACACGTCCACCCTTTTTTCGGTTGCATTTGAGGCAAGAGCAAACGACGTTTTCCCAAGTGCTTTTTCCGCCTCTTGATCGAGGTATGACGTGATCGAGGTTGAGGTCTTTCTTCGGCCGCTTTCTGCCGCAATATTGGCAGGTGTTATTGTCGCGGGCGTAGATGTTATATCGGTTGAATCTCACACGGCGTTTGGGCACCCGGTCGTAACCGGTCAATATGATAACCCGCGGTACCTTGATAACGCGATCCACCAGACCGATGTGATCTTCATGAATCGCAACGCTCAGGTCTTTCCAGCTGTCGAAGTCGAAAGTGCGGTATTGCTCGTCCACAACGCGCGCAATATCCATGTACACCATCCGGAACGCGCGCTTAACGTTTGTCACATGAATGGGCAGGAATGACCTGTTAAGTACCAGAACGCTGCTGTTTAGCATCTTGTTTCCCCCGATGGGATTCCGTCAGCTTATATTTTTTCTGCTCCCTTCACAAACATAACCGATAAGTTCCCGGAAAGAGGCTGTTATTCGAAAGTCAAGTTCCTTTCAAAATCCGCCGGGTTGCT
>CAZDAF010000311.1:3005-4873 GCA_964503115.1 uncultured bacterium | reverse complement strand
CGGAAGTAAGAGTACCTGCGATAAACGCCTCGACTACCTGGTCAATCGAGCCGACCACGCCCGATATGACCTCGATCCCGTGCGACGCAAACAAATCCTGCGCGCGGGGCCCCATACCGCCGGCCACCACCACATTCGCGCCATGTTCCGCCAGGAATCCCGGCAAAACGCCCGGCTGGTGCGCAGGAGCGGATATCGCGTTGGTCGTCTTGACGGCCCCGTCCTCGACATCCACCAACGTATAAGAAGCACAATGCCCGAAGTGGGCGCTTACCATGTTCCCTTCAGTAGCTATCGCCAGTCTCATTTAGTTTTTCCTCTCGAATTGGATTTTAGCGTCGGTTTATTCGCCGACGGCTTTTAATATTTTTTTCACCACGCTATTGAATGCCTTGGCCGCCTCCGTATCTTTATCGGCCATAAGGTCGCCCTTATCGCCGGCTTCAACAATGGCGGGGTCCATAGGGACACTGCCCAGAAAGGCAACTTCCATTTCCTTCGCCGCGCGCTCTCCACCTCCCGTTTTGAAAGGCTCGATACGGCCGCCGCAATGCGGGCAATTCATCCAGCTCATGTTTTCGACAATCCCGATGACGGGCAAATTAACCTGCCGGGCGAAATTGACGCACTTGCGGCAATCCAGCAGAGCGACGTCCTGTGGTGTGGTAACTATGATGGCGCCGTCCATCTTCGGGATGAATTGCGCGATAGTCAGCGGTTCGTCTCCGGTCCCCGGCGGCGAGTCGATCACGAGAAAGTCAAGCTCTCCCCATTCGGTATCGCTGAGGAACTGGCGAATGACACCGAGCTTCGCAGGGCCGCGCCATATTACCGGGGTGTTGGCGTCGGGAAGCAGGTTGGCCATGCTTACCACCCGCATTCCGCCTTCAGCCACCAGCGGCTCGATAGACTGCTCGCGGCCGCTCAATTGCATTCCTTCGAGGCCGAGCATCAGTGCGACGTTGGGGCCATGGATGTCGGTATCCAGCAGGCCGACCTTGCTGCCGCTTCGGGCGAGCGCAAGGGCGAGACCGACCGCAACGGTGGTTTTGCCTACTCCGCCTTTTCCGCTCAATATGACGATTTTACGGCGAATGGCGGCCATGTTGTCTTCGAGTTTCTTGGTTTGACGTGCTCGCTCTTCAGAGTCGGGGCCTTGGCCTTGGGGCATTTGTGTTTACCTCTCTTTTTTCAGATTCGGAATTCGCGCTATGGGTTCAAGTTTCAATAAGCTTTGCATAACGCATTTTGTTATACAAGTTATAAAGAGCCGACATGGGGTTGTGACCCAATGCGCGGTCTTTGGTGGCGAATGTCGTAACGGGCGCTTCCGAATGCATTGTGAACAGCGCATCGTGACCCACGCAAAGCCCCAACAGCACATTGAGTTGGGTACCCGCTTTGTTGAGCAACTTGGCCTGGCCCACCGGGTTGCACATGCCCTCGGGAATGTTCGCCGGTAATAACCGCTCGAAACCCAGTTCGTCCTTCAGTACGTTGCAAGCCTTGCAAATAACGCTCGACACCTCAAAACCGTTCCTCTCAAGAATATCGGCTAATGTTCGCGCTTCGTCAGGCAACCCGAAGCAAAACGCCAGACCCAAATGCTCGAAACCGGCTCCGCGGGAGAAATGGACGAGTTCATCAAGACGGCTTGCTTCGAAATACCGCCATGCCTCGGTAGCGGCTGCGGCGCGTGCGAGTTTGAGAATCTGTTCGTTCTCTTCGTACAGCTTTCGATGTTCATTGCGCAATCCAAAGCAATCCTTACCTCCCACCAGGCAAGCTTTTTCATCACACTGGGCGCAGCGCAGTTTCACGAACTATCCCTTCCTTCGTGTTGGCGGCCAGGCTGTTTTGCCGCCGTT
>CAZDAF010000311.1:0-2995 GCA_964503115.1 uncultured bacterium | reverse complement strand
GTTTATTCTCAATCAGCGCGAAATTGAAAGCGTGAAAGTATAAACAAGTAAATTAACGCCGAATTTCGTGCTGTCAACTTCATCTTAGGTATTAACGGAGCGATGCGCCGAGGAAACGCCCTTCCACGGCGCATCACGTTTTCTACTCTCCACCTTGAGCCCTGTCGATTTCCGCCAAGCGCTTTTGGATACTATCGAGTTCGTTTTGGAGATCGTTCACCATGGCTTCCAGCCACGCTCGCTCGCCGGCGGGGTCATAAGGCGCATCCGGATTGTCGGGCGGATAAGGGGCTCCGTAAGGATTGCCCCCTCCATATCCATATCCTCCGTATCCGGGGCCCCATCCACCGCGACCTCGGCCGCCGCCCCACGCTCGACCTCTGCCACCGCCCCAGGGCATGCCGCCACGGCCTGCGCCGTAGCCGCCCCATCCGTAGCCGGGCCGCGGGCCGCCGGTGCAATACCCGAGGCCGCGACCGGTGCGCGGGCCGGCACCCATGGGACCAGTTCCATCAAATCCAGGCATCTCTTTTCACCTCCTTAGTAAGGCGGAACCGGATAGACGGGCGAGTAAGGATACCCATACGGATTACCGTAAGGATTACCGTACGGATACGCTCGTCTGCCCGGTACATAACCATAACCAGATCCATAACCACGGCCTCCCCATCCGGGGCCTATTCCGCCTCGGCCACGACCCCACCATCCGCGACCTCGACCGCCGCCCCACGCTCGACCTCTGCCGCCACCCCAAGGTATACCGCCACGGCCTACGCCGTATCCGCCCCATCCGTAGCTGGGCCGCGGGCCGCCTGCGCAATACCCAAGACCGCGACCGGTCATGGAACCAAAACCTCTAGGACCGGTTCCATCAAATCCAGGCATTGTTTTACCTCCTTTCCATTGGTTCGTTTGTCAACGGAGCAATATCGAGCCGCTCCGGTTAAGTGTTTGTGTAAATGGTCTCACTAGGCAGGGCCGCCCTGTCCGCCGCCGCGACCGCCGCCGCGACCCATACCACTGCCACGGCCAGTGCCGCGGCCTCCACCTTGACCGCCGCCGCCACCGCCGCCGCGACCCATACCACTGCCACGGCCAGTGCCGCGACCTCCACCTTGACCGCCGCCCCTGCCGGCGCCGCCTCCACCGCAGGGACCAAGCCCACGGCCGGTACCGGGCCCTTTACCGGCGGGTCCCGTTCCATCTCCTCTAGGCATTTTACTCACCTCCTGTAAGTTGTTAAATTCTTCGAACCATCTTCCTCGACGACGCCTGCCCCGGCCTCTTCCCAATCCCCACTGACCTTGCGGGCCTGATGGGCTTAAAATAGTGCCGGGCGCAAGATCGCCCATTAAAAATAACCGTATTGCATCCTCAACCTCACCCGTCACCCAGGGAACAAGACGAATTCCCAAAGATTCGGCCATCTGCTCGCTGAAAACGTCGATATTACCGCATATTAAAACGCTTACACCTTCGTCTTTGAGCCTTCTTAGACGGGTTGCCGGGTATACTCCCCCCATTGCGATACGCCCCCTTCCCAACTCTCGACCCGACTCGATGTTTACCACCAATACTTCGGGGGCATAATCGAATCGCGGGGAGACGCTTGTTCCAAATGTGGCAATTGCAATTCGCATGAGAGTTTTTCTTCCACCCTATATTGTAGCAAGTAGTGTGCCAAAATCCAATTGTGAGAAAGTTGTTATTTTACGGGCAGTTGTGCAAACTGCCCTACCGACTGCCATTGCACGATGCAATATGCATATTGCAATATGCAACAAAAATGGGTAGGGTCGGACTTCATACTTTAATTTCGTATTTTTTCATCTTACGCCATAAGGTGGTGGTATGGATTCCAAGTATTTCAGCGGCTTCAGCGCGATTACCACCGGCAGCTCGAAGCGCGTCCCGGATGGCGCGCACTTCCAATTTTTCGATCGATCCTACCGTCGCGCCGACGGTTTTTTCCCCGATGCCGACCCGCTCGACCATCTCGGCGGGCAGGTTACTCGGTTCGATGGTCGTCCCCCGGCAAAGTACAAACGCGTGCTCGATGGCGTTTTCGAGTTCGCGGATATTGCCGGGATAATCATGCCTCATAAGCACTTCCATAGCTTCAGGGTCTATCCCCTCGATACGCTTGCCCATTTTTCTGTTGAAGTGTCGAATAAAATGCTCGATCAAGAGCGGTATATCCTCGCGCTTTTCAACCAGCGGCGGCAATTCGATGCGGACGACATTCAGCCGCCAGTAAAGGTCTTCGCGAAACTCATGGTTTGCGATCATTCCTTTCAAGTCGGCGCTGGTGGCGCTGATAATGCGGATATCCGCTTTTTGGGTCTTGTTCGATCCGAGCGGTTCGTAGGTTTTATCCTGCAGCACTCGCAACAGTTTGACCTGCATCGCCGACGGCAGTGTGCCGACTTCGTCGAGAAACAACGTACCGCCGTCAGCGGCGGCAAGTCTCCCGGGCTTATCCTTGTCGGCGCCGGTGAATGCTCCCCTTACGTACCCGAACAACTCGGACTCGACCAGGGTCTCCGGTATGGCCCCGCAGTTGACCGTTACCATGTTTTTCTTTTTTCGCGGGCTGAGGTTGTGGATGGCTCTTGCGAAAAGCTCCTTGCCCGACCCGCTCGGTCCCTGGATGAGAACTGCGGCGTCGCTCGATGCGATGTCGGGCAACTGCTCGATTACGGACAACAGGCGTTTATCCTTGGTGACGATGTCCATAAAGGTATAGCGGGCTTCGAGTTCCTTGCGCAGCTCTTCCATCTGGGAAAGGTCCCGGAAAGTCTCGACGCCGCCGATTGGGGCGCCGTCGGAATCGCGCAGTACGCTTGCGGAGATGCTGACTGGTACATTTTCGCCGCGTGCGTTCAGTATGTCTATCCTGCGGTCGATTATATCGCGGTCGCCGGCCATCGCCTGTCGCAAGGCGCATTCGGTCTGACAAATGTCTGCGTGGAAAACGTCGCTGCACCTCTTGCCG
>CAZDAF010000310.1:0-4883 GCA_964503115.1 uncultured bacterium | reverse complement strand
CTTTTGCTTATTTCGGGATATTTCACCAGAACTTTTCGGGGAATATTTTCAAGATGTTTAACCACCAGACGATCGGGCAATTTAGCCATTTTCCACCTCCATGTTCTGCCGGAATTGAAGCGATACCAACTCACTCTCCCTTACGAAAACCCCTGGATGTAGATATTTCGCTCTGCCGGAAGTTTATACGAGATGAGACCAATTTGTCAAGATTCACGGTTTTGAACACCTGCGGCATAAGGATTAGGCGGCCAATTGCATTATTCGGGCTTAAAATTGACGCACAACGGAATTTTAACTATCGTTATCATCAAAAAGGCGCGTTCTTATCTTACAACCTCGGCGTTGAGAAACTAAAAAAGAAAAAGGGAGATAAATAGGAGATATATTTGATATAACCATGGGCTTAATGCCGGGGCGAGGCACACTGCTCCAAGCATCCTCTGTGCCCCCGGCGCCCGCTTCACGCCCGGTTTTAGTCGAGCCACACCGCGATTCAGCTGACAAGCTCCACATTGTCCGCGCTATACCCTGAAAAACATGGACAAGTGGACAACATCTATCAACTGAAATAAAATATAGAGCCAATATCAATTGCGAGCATATGGAGGATGCTGTTTTGAAAACAATCATCCGAATGTTATCGGCGGCGGCGGGAATAATAGCGATCGAAGGTACGCTCCAACTTATAGCTCTCGGGGCTTATCTGAACTTGACCTTAAACCTTGACATTGAAAAGATGAAGACAATCGGGCAATATGGGCTTCCCATTTTTTGTGTGTGTCTTTCCGTTTTTGCGGTATCCATTCCTTTTTCCGGTGTGTGGTTTATGAAATTTTTAATTCGTCGAGAGCGCGGTGAGAGCTTCAGTGATGATGAACTCCTGCAAATACAGCGCAAATTAGTGCATTTCCCGTATCGAGTAGCCGCTTTATCTTTATTCAATTATTCCTTTACCACTTCGATAATCGTGATACTTGTAGTTCGTATGTTCGATTGGGGAGCTATGGCGATTTTCCTGGGTTCGGCGGGTGGAATCATCGGCGGATTACTGACAATGCCCTTTTCTTATTACGGCGCCGGCATTATTTCATATACGGCCTTGGATTATACGAGTGAACTTAGTCCACGAATCCCTCGCGGGGGGCACATCGGAATCAATATGCCGCTTTCCCACAAAATATCTCTTTCGTTTGTTATCCTGGTCGTAGCATTTATTGTGTATGTAGGTCTGGCGGGTTATGCCCAGACAATTCGCCCCGAATCGGCCGAAGTTCCGGGTGGCCTGCTTCTGAACTTCGCCCTGTTGTCATTATCGCTATTGGGCCTAACGATAATGTTGGCGCTTCTTGTTGCACGCGACATAACCAACAAACTTGAACGCTTCAAGAATACGGTCTCGCAAATAGCCGAGGGTGATCTTGCCGAGCGTGCGAAAGTTATCACAAATGACGAAATCGGCGCTTTAGCGGGAACCGTAAACATAATGACCGAACAGCTTGAACATAACCAGCATGTTATGGAAGAATTACAACTGGAACTTGACGAGTCTGCTGGAGAACTGCTCGGCGCAACCAGAAAAATACTCACGATAGCGCAGGAGCAATCCGCCGGCGCCACGGAACAATCCACTGCAATTAACCAGGTCGCCTCAACTCACGATATGATTCTGGGCACTGCACGGCAGGTCGCCAAGTCCGCGGGAGACAGTGATGAAATGGCGTCGAAAATATTATCCGCCACGAAAGAGGGAAATGAGTACAGCGTCCGGACGGTAGAAGGAATTGAAACAATAAGTATGCAGGTTTCCGAAATAGAAAAAGCTATGATAGCGGTTGGGGATTGCGCCGAAAGAGTAGGAAACGCGCTCAAAGTTATCGACGAAATTGCGGAGCGCACCAACCTCCTGAGTTTAAACGCGGCGCTTGAAGCCGCAGGCGCAGGAAGTGAAGGACAGCGGTTTACGGTAGTTGCTGAACAAATCAGACGTCTGGCGGAAAAAAGCCGTTCCTCATCAAAAAGTATAGAATTTCTTATGGAGGAAATAAGTTCAGCAACCGCCCACGCCGCCGAGATTACTCAAAAAGGCAAAAAAAGCGTAACAATGGGCGTGGAGCTTGTACGCGGCATAAGCGCTAAACTGGACAATATCAACTTAATGGTCAACTCTTCGAGCGAATTGGCGCAAAGTATAGACCTGGCAAGTCAACAACAACGCACAAGTCTCGAACAGACATCAGTTACTATTAACGATCTGGTACAAAACACAAAACACACACTTGAAGGAGCGCGCAACACGGAATCGGAATTGAACGGCCTCGAAAGACTTGCAGAGCGAATCAGGTCAATGATATCCAAACATGAAAACATGTCCGGCGCAGTGCAAGAAATTGCATAAGAATCCCGTTGTCCGCATTTAATTTAAGCGGTGAATCTTGACCTGAAAGGAGTGTCACCTTACCGACATCTTTTCATACAGTTCGATATATTGTCGGGCGCTGGTGGCCCATGAGTGATCTTCGGCCATACCGTTGGCCATGATTTTTGACCATGCGCGTTTATCGATGTATGTTTTGAGGGCTCTGTCGATGCATTCCAACAGGGCATGTCGGTTATAATCGTAGAACTTGAAACCGTTACCGACGCCCGCGCCGTCCCATTCGAAGACGGTGTCGTCCAGCCCTCCGGTGCCGCGCACCACGGGGACGGTGCCGTATTTGAGCGAGTACATCTGGTTCAGGCCGCACGGCTCGTATCGGCTGGGCATTAAAAACATGTCGCTACCGGCTTCGATTTTGTGCGCAATCGTATTATCGTACGCCAGCCGCACTCCCAACCTGCCCGCATAACGATTGCCGACTGACTCGAAGAACTCGTGATATTGCTTCCGGCCGGTACCGAGTATGACCAGTTGCAAGTCACGTATCATGATGTCCTCGAGCGCCGCTTCGAGAATATCAAATCCCTTCTGGCGATCCAGCCGGCTGACCATCCCCACAACGGCCTTGCCCGGCACGTAAGGCAGCCCGAAGGACGCGAGCAGGTCTTTTTTACACGCTTCCTTGCCGGAAATATTTTTCTTCGAGTAATTGGCGGCGATAAGCTTGTCGGTCTCGGGATTCCACGCGGTGTAATCCACTCCGTTGAGTATTCCGAAGAGCCTGTCGGATCGTTTCCTCAATATGCCTTCCAAGCCCATGCCGTATTCCGGCGTTTGAATTTCCCGTGAGTATTTCCGGCTGACGGTGCTTATGGCGTCGGAGAAAACGATACCGCCTTTCAGATAATTGACCTTCCCGTAAAACTCGAGCATCTCCATATCAAAAACCGACGGCGGTAGCCCGACCTTCTCGACGGTATCCGGCTCGAACAGGCCTTGATAGCCGAGGTTGTGAATGGTGAGGAGTATTTTGGTGGATGCGAAGAATGCGTCTTTTTCCATCACCGTCCGCAGATATACCGCCGCGAGGGCGCTTTGCCAGTCGTTGAGGTGGAGTATGTCGGGCTTGAAGCCTTTGGCGCGAGCGGCTTCCAACAAGGCTCGTGCGAAAAAAGCGAACCGCAGATCGTTGTCCGGGTAGTCGCCGTCTGCGTCGGTGTATAGCTCGTTGCGGCCATAGTATTTTTTATTTGCGATAAAAATCACCGGCGCCTCGACGCCGTTTGCGCCGGCGGGAAGCGTGGCTTCGTAAAGCTCGGCGGACTCCCGACGCTTGCCCATTGCGACCTTGATTTTCTTGCCGGTGTTTTTAGCGGGAGTTTTCGATTTCGCATATCGCGGCGAAACCACCATCACCTTATGGCCTTGAGCGGCTATCGCGCCGGGCAAAGCTCCGGCCACGTCAGCCAATCCCCCCGTTTTCGAAAACGGCACCACTTCGCTGGATGCCAATAGAATATTCATGGCTCCCGAGCTCCTTTCAAATCACGCAATAAAGGTTCATCGGAGTTTATTATAGCCGTCACCATCTTGCTCAATTCGGGGTCCGCATCGAGAATGCGGCCGGCAAAATCCTCGACCATCGAGGTAAGTTTATCCAAAAGCATCTTTTCTCCCGCCCCGATCATCTCCATTATTTCCTCGCGGTCTTTGCCCCGTTGCTCTTCGTCATATTGAGGCGGTGCGAATTTGCGGAGAAACAGCTCGGTACGGTTGGCTCGGGAATATATCACCTCGGGTGGAGGCCGGTTTTCCGGCGGAAATTTTTTTATCCCTTCACGCAATTTATCGGGATCGACATCGTAAATATGACCGATCATATCCAACACTTTCATGTAACTTTCACCAAGCGCCAACCACGAAGTTTCGATGGCATCCACCACTTCTTGGTTTGCGGACAGCACATCCGCTGCGAGCTCGATGATCGTATGCAGTGTGTAGGCCGTGCTGCGATCCGAAAAGCGTTCCACCAGATCGAAATATTTACCGCCCGTCTTTTCCATAAGCGCCAAGCCCAGTTTCAGCGCGATGCTGGCCCCGTAATTCCCGTCGTTGATAACATTATCGCAATGAGTGAGGTTGTCGGTATAGATGTGAACCATAACGCCGGTTCCCAGGGCCGGCAGTTCATCGGAGAGCCTTCCGGCGCGAGCCATCTCATGACTCAGCTCGGGCGGCACGCCCACCAGAGGTAAATTGTCGGGCAACAGATTACCGAAAACCATCGCCATACCGCCCGGGGTCATCAGCGACGACGAAGCGCAACCGGCTAGCTTGACGATTTCTATAAGAACCGATGTATGAGTGGCGCCCAGCATACTATAAAACCCCAATCGTTATAGGCCGAAAGCTACCACGACAAGAGACCTTAGTCAACGATCACTTATCACCCTGATTCCCGGTTAATGTAAGTGAAAAAGCACCAACTGGGTGTAATACTTAT
>CAZDAF010000309.1:0-4890 GCA_964503115.1 uncultured bacterium | reverse complement strand
GCGATTTTAAAAAATCACTCGTCTTTTACGATGTGTATTGCACAATAAGTACATACATGACGGACAACTCGCCCAAAGCCAATCAAAGTTGAGGCCGCCGAAGCAATATAAAAAAGGCCCACACTGTATGATCCTCAATTTCTCAATTTGACCATTGGTACTTCTTACACTATCTTTTTTCGCATTGTTTTGTCCCTCCTGATTGAATATTTGTTGGTATCTAAATATTTAATTATATACAGGTTTAGACAAAACGGTGCACTTATTCAAATTTCAATTGCATTATTCGGGTTTAATTCACCGAAAACGAGCGTTCTTTTACTTCTTTTATGTCGCGTTAACGTGCCGCCTTCCTCCGAACCGACTCTATTGTGCGGTTTATCCAAGCATTTGGATATTTCAGCTTCAGGATAAAGTGCTATAATCTTGCGAACGAAATTTTCCTTTTCCGGAGTCGTCAATGATCCCTTGGCAAGAATGATCCTCTGAATGTCAAAGTTCCATGGCTTTAACGGTTCGTAGCCAACAGGTAATGTGATTCTCGCTCGATATGATTGCCGAACAGATTCATTCGTCTTAAATCTTTAACTCTATAAATCAGTACTGTCCGGCAAAAAATTGAGATGGTTTGAGAATTGTCTCCATATTCGGTAGATTTTACGTGGTTCAACGAAAATCCCGAAAGAGGTTCTCAAACCATAGGACATGTTAACACAATCTTTCATCAAATTTTATCCTTCATGAAAACGCCCATAACAGGTAAAATAAAGTTTTGATTGATATTGCGTGAATTGCAGGGCTACTCATCGGGTGTTATAATGATTCGATGTAAATAATAAGAGGAGTTTATATGACTGATAAACAATTCAAGTTCCGAGTCAAATTGGGGAACTTCGAGTTCGAGGTTGAGGGCGACAGGGGTTTCGTCGAGAAGACCATGACACGTTACGAAGGACGGTTTTTGCCGCGTTTTCAACAACTTATGGATTCCGTGCAACACCCGGTGCCTGTCGGGCACCCTACCGGCGAGGAGACTGCGCAGGTATCGGGGTCGGCAACAACTAACACGCCGGAAAAAAGCGAGGCGCGCCCTGTGGATAAAAGTCACGGGCAAAAGAAAGATAAGTCCAGACGATCCCGGAGTAAAAAGCGTCCGCGAAACAACAGTTCCACATGGGTAAAACCCGCTCCGGCATTGCCCAAAGATCAGGAAATTACTTATGCGCCTTACATGCCCGATGCCATCGAAAAGGTTGATTCTCACCGGCATGGGGCGGAATCGAAGAAAAGTGGAAATTACGATGTCTTGAGGGAAATATTCGGAAAAATCAACCCCCGAACTCATAATGAGAAGACTCTTGCTATCGCTTATTTTTTGCAGGATCACAACGGTTATCCCGATTTTACCAGCAACAATATCAAGACATGTTACGAAGCGGTCGGCGCCGATCCGGCGGGCAACATCAGCCAGGTACTCAACCATGCATCTAGAACAGGGTTTTTAACCAAGTCGCAGCGGGGCCGACAGGTGCGCTATTCGCTCACCTCGAAAGGCAAACACTTCGTCGAACGGGGTCTTGATTCAGGCGATTGAACAGTTTCCTGCTTTCATTTTCCTTGTTTTTTCTTTATCCTATCCTTCCGGATTATCTCGAAGAGGTGATGGGTAATGAGTATACACGTTTATAACACCTTGACGGCATCGAAAGAGGAGTTCGTGCCGATTAAGGCCGGCAAAGTGGGAATGTACGTATGCGGCCCCACAGTTTACGATTCCTGTCATATCGGCCACGCTCGGGCGGCGGTGGTTTTCGACGTGGTGTATCGTTATCTGAAGCACAGGGGATTCGAAGTCACCTATGTACGCAATTATACCGACGTTGACGACAAGGTAATAAAGCGCGCGAACGACGAGGGTAAGAATTTCAGGGAGGTGGCGGATTACTACATCGATGAATACGACCGGGATATGGGATCATTAAAGGTTCTTGCGCCCGACATAAAACCGCGGGTGACCGACCACATACCGGAAATCATCGACACCGTGCAAAAACTGATAGATCGGGGACACGCTTATGAATCCGGCGGTGACGTGTTTTTCGACGTAAGCAGTTTCGAGAGTTATGGAAAGCTGTCGAAACGCGATAAGGAATCGATGTCGGCCGGAGCTCGTGTTGATATAAATGAGCTTAAGCGCAACGAGCTTGATTTCGCGTTATGGAAAGCCGCCAAACCGGACGAGCCGCAGTGGGACTCGCCATGGGGACCGGGCAGACCGGGGTGGCACATCGAATGCTCGGTGATGAGCGCTAAATATCTGGCCGTCCCGTTTGATATACACGGGGGCGGAATAGATCTTGTTTTTCCCCATCATGAGAACGAAATAGCTCAGGCCGAAGCCGCTACGGGCACGGAACCCTTCGCAAAATACTGGATTCACAACGGTCATGTAACCACACACGGGGAAAAAATTTCAAAGTCGCTCGGAAACTTCATTCCCATACCCGACCTTGTAGACCGGTGGCATCCGGAAGCTATAAGGTTGTTCCTTCTGTCCAATCATTACCGTTCCCCGGTGGATTATACCGAGGAGGCTCTCGACATCGCTCAGGATCATGTCGACAGATTCTATAACGCTCTGGCCCGGGCGGACGAAAAGGTCGTTACGGAAAGCGATAAAAAGTCGACACTGCCCGCTGCCGGGGAGGAACTCGAAACAATGATCGAGTCTTTCAGTGAGAAATTCGAGCAAGCGATGGATTCGGACTTCAACACCGCCGGAGCGGTCGCCAACATGATGGAATTACTAAAGGGCTTCAACCGTTTCCTCGACCGGGCCGATCCGGCCTCTGCAAAACATCGGGAACTGATTGGCGGCACAGCCGATATGTTAAAGAAATCCGGTGCGGTACTGGGCATGCTCGATGAGAACCCCGTGGAATATCTGGAAGAGAGAAAGCGGCGTAAAATAGCCAAGTCAGGCATGGATGCCACCTTGATAGACGAGCTGGTGGCCAAACGTGCCGAGGCGCGCAACGGGAAGGATTGGGCCGAAGCCGACAAGATCAGGGATGAGCTGCTTGATCGAGGCATCGTCATCAAGGACGGTCCGAAAGGTACCGTGTGGAGCGTAAAATAATTACAAGTGCAAATCATGCGGCAAATGTTTGACTTCGCACTCCGAACTTCGCACTTATGTGGGGGTTTTGACAAGCATTGGGGAAGGTGATAAGTTATATGCATAGATTGATTTTCAGGTGAGTGAGGCATGCTTCCGGGGTATAACCATAATATCCAGTACAAGGATAAAATATTTCATATCCAGACCGAGGATAGCGGCGTACAAAACCCGCATATAATTACGCTTTTGTACGAAGGCGGCAATATACTTTCCCGCAAGAAAACCAGTTATGAGGACATTCTAAAGAGCGAAAAGTTGCCGCAGGTGGTCAAGGAGATGATGCAGGAACAGCATAAGTCCATGCTGCGCGACCTGAAAAACGGTCTTTTTGACGAGCGCATTTACGGTACACGGCCGGAAGCTCCTGCGGCGGTCCCCCAGCCGTCCGCGCCGCCCCCGGCGGCGGGCGCACCTCCTCAACCACCGCCACAGCAACCCCAGGCGGCACCGGCGCCTCCACCGCCGCCAAAAGACGCAAAGGTGATCGAGCTGAAAGAGGGTGAGGACCTGAAGGATGAAGACATCTTCGGAGCGGATTTAATAAGCGACAAGAGTCTGGACGAAGTTATTTTGAGTTACCTCTCCCAAAATCTGGAGGAGGATTAAACAATTTCTATTGTTTATTGCGAATTTGCCTCGTTTGAGGGAACCAACCGGTGAATGCATAATCTATAATTTTAGAGTGAATTTAGTAATATGTTGAATTTACCGGAGATGAATTCAGAGTTTTGCGTTTGGTTTGTTTCATCGCACTGAGGAGAGGGAGAAATGAATGTAGGTGATAAGCACTCGATTTTTACTCGCGCAGTTCACGCCGGGGAAGAAAAGTACAAATACGCCGATTCCATAACCGTGCCCATCGTCCAGACGTCAAGTTTCGTCTTCAAGAATATGGAAGACGTACGCAGTTACACCAGCAAGGAACACTATCGCTACGAATATGGCCGGTACGGCAACCCGACGCAAAAGGCCGCCGAGACCAAGCTGGCGGCGTTGGACGGCGCCCAGGATTGTTTGCTGTTCGACTCCGGTATGAGCGCTATCGTAACCACGCTTTTGGCCCTCATGTCGAAGGGCGATCACCTGGTCATCACCGACGACGCATACAAGCAAACTCTCATGTTTGTTATAAAGGAACTCCCTCGATTCGGCCTCGAATACACCGTTGTCAAAATGGGCGATTACGAAGCCATGGAAAATGCGGTAAAAACCAATACTACGCTTATCTTCAGCGAATCACCCACCAACCCGTATCTTAACATCGTCGATCTCGTGAAGCTGAAAGAAATCAAGGATCGAACCGGCGTTACGACAATGATCGACTCAACCTTTGCGACGCCTTTCAACCAGCGCCCGCTTGAATGGGGTGTTGACCTGGTGATGCACAGCGCCACCAAGTACCTGGGCGGTCATAACGATATTCTCGCCGGCGTTCTTCTGGGCGGTTCCGCATTAATGGGAAAGGTACGCGATTTCCAGAAAGCCACCGGCGGCATAATCGATCCGCATTGTTGCTACCTTTTGCTGCGCGGTCTCAAAACATTTGCATTGCGTGTGGATCATCAAAACCGAAGCGGTCAAAAGGTGGCCGAATGGCTGGAATCCTGCCGCTATGTTCACCGGGTATATTATCCCGGGTTACCCAGCCACCAGCATCACTACATTGCAAAGGCCCAAATGAAGGGTTTCGGCGGTGTGGTAAGCTTTAT
>CAZDAF010000308.1:0-4900 GCA_964503115.1 uncultured bacterium | reverse complement strand
CAATTTTAAAGGCCCTTCAAGACAACTCTATCCAAACGCAAAATCCGGGTTTATAGGATCGAGAGTTCTCCATTTTCCGTCTTGCAAGACTATACGCGATGATTCGTTGGGCCGTGGAGGCTGCCTATAACCGGCGATGTCGTATTCCGGATCGTGAGGCAACTTCACACCGAACCCGCCGGTGACGGGGAAAGGCTGGGGCAGAATGGCGTAGATGTCGCGCGAATCCGCCGCCGCGAAGAGTTGATCCGTAGAATCGAATTCGTTCAACTCGAGGACGGTCTTGAGCGTGGGAGGCATCAGCAGTATTTCGCCGGACTCGTGTTGTTCGAGCGCGGCGGTCGGAGTGATCCACATTGATTCCGTCATCTCTATAGAACAGTGGACGGGCGACTGGCCCCGGGGAACGCGGGCAAGCAAAAATCGCGTGTCGTATCTCTTCGATTCGATCTCAGGCGTTATCCAGTGAGAATAAGGGATCAGTAAATCCAGCGCGTAGTGCAGATTTTCCCGTCGGGCCAATTCCTTCAGCGATATTCCCTTCCTATAGATATTGAGGCGATATTCACTAAAGCGCTCGGCAACCTCATCGTCCGCGAAATCCATCAGCCGGCCCTTTGCCGTATAGGCCAACAGCACCCCCGCCTCCTCGAACGTTTCGCGCACTGCGGCGAAAAATATTCCCGATACCTTCTCGTCCGAGAGACCCGGTTCCCGCAACCGCTCTTTTGCTTCCTCAGGCGAAAAGCCACGGGAATAACGAACTAAATCAAGATCGCAGTCGTCTTCATCGAGTTTTCCACCGGGAAACACAAACGCGCCGCCCATAAAGACCTGTTTCCGATGTCTGCGCATAAGGAATATCTCGTATTGCCCCTCGGTTTTATCGCGTGTCAGTATCACGGTGGAGGAATCTTTGGGCGGGGATGTGCCCGGCGAATCTTCGCCCTTACTGTACATAGAAGCCATGGTTAGTCGATTATAGCCCACCTGCGGCCCGGATTTCAACGTAATCGCAATTTTAAAAGCAGGTTGCCTTGGTGCAATTTCATAGTGTATAGTGAACGACACGGTTTTGGCGGGACATTATGGCTCCGTCGAGCCCGAATTCATTTTTTACTTTTATTGTGGAGAGGCAATTGAACAAACCTGAAATTGTCAGAGAACTCGATCCGTTATTTCATCCCCTATCAGTAGCGGTGATCGGCGCTACCAATAACATGACCAAATGGGGCTTTTCGACCTTCACCAGCTTGAAAAGCAAATTCACCGGAGGTCTCTACCCGGTCAACAACCGCGACTCTCATGTGCTCGGTTACGATTCATATCCGAAAATCACGGACATCCCCGACCCTGTGGACCTTGCGATAATTGTGATTCCTGCCGACAAGGTAGCCGGCGTGATGGCCGATTGCGCCGATAAGGGCGTAAAAGCCGCCGTGATAATTACTGCGGGGTTCGCCGAGACCGGCGCCGAGGGCAAGGCCATGCAGGACGAGGTGTTGGCCATAGCCCAAAAAGGCGGCGTCCGGCTGGTCGGGCCGAATTGCATGGGTATGTGGAGCGCAGCGGCCAACCTGCCCGCTTTTATGTTCCCACTGCCGATTATGGACGGCCCTCTCGCGCTGGTATCGCAGGGTGGCAACGTGGGCGGCGCTTTGGTGACCGACGCGTTCATGAGAGGAATCGGCTTTCAGCAATACGTAAGCTGCGGCTGCACCGCCGATATACAGATCGAGGACTATATCGAGTACTTGGGCTACGACGACGCGGTTAAGGTGATTATGGTTTATATCGAGGGATTGGCCGATGGTCACCGGTTTGTCGAGAAGGTCAGGGAAGTAACCGTCAAAAAGCCCGTAGTGGCCTTGAAGCCGGGCAGGACCGCAGCGGCGGCAAAGGCTATCTCCTCCCATTCGGGATCGTTGTCCGGCTCGGACGCGATATATGAGGCTGCATTCAAGAAGGCCGGGGTGCTCAGGACCGATACCAGCGTGGAGTTGTTGGACGTGGCGATGGGCTTGATTACCCAGCCGCTGCCGCGAGGCCGCAACGTGGTAATCACCACTCCGGGAGGCAGCTATGGTGTGATGTGCGCCGATGCGTGCGCGTCGCGTGGTCTCGAAGTTATCGACCTCCCGCCTCACGTTATCGAAACCTTCAACTCGATGTTTCCGCCTCGATGGAGCCACGGCAATCCCGTAGACCCCGCCGGGGATCGCAATTTCATGCCGTACCTGAAAGCGCCGGAGATAATCTTGAGCTGCCCCGAAGTCGATGCGCTTATCTTTATGGGATTCGGTTCCTTCTCGGGCATTTCCGCCATGCTCGCCACCGGCGGCGACGAGATCGGCGGAAGCCTCGAAAAGCTGAAAATGCAAATGAAGGGATTCGACGAAATGGCCCGTTCCTTCATTGATATCCTGGATTCCGGCGAACCTGAAAAAATAAAGCAAATTATCAAGACAGGATTGGGTATGATGTTCGGGTCGGTTATGGCCACGAAAACTTCCGAACTGGACGAATTCATGGATACCGTTTCCGACGCCCTTACCACCGAAAAGATGATGAAAAGCTCCTTCTTCAGGGGCCTGCGGGAGCTGTTTTCGTCAGTGGTTTCGGGAAATATGAACGGAGCGAAAATGGCGAATATCATGTCAATGATCGAGCCTATGCTTGACGCACTTATCGATTATTGGATCCAAAAGTATGATAAACCCGTAATCACCACCACCTTTACCGAAGAAACGTCCCGCATGGGCGAGGGAGGCATTTTCCCCTACCCCAACGCCGATCGCGCATCAAACGTCCTGGCTAAGCTGGTCGAGTACAGGGAGTACCTCGACAGCGTGGACGATTGAAATATAGACGAAGTTCGTAACCGATCCCGTTCAAAAAACCTCCATCGGCCGCAGCGATGGGATAAGGGGGAGATATGGCGCAGGAAAAATCTTTGAGAGAAGTGCTGAGAGCCTTCCGAGCCGTTTCAGGCATGAAGGAACGTGAAGGTCTTAGCCAAACCATGAGGGAGCAGATTGGCAGGGGCAACGTTTTCAGAATGTTGGGTAAATCGGCCTTAAAAGGGAGCTTTTTCAAAAACATGAAGGACCTCTTCAACTTCAGGATGGGGAACCTGGGTGCGTATTTCTTCATCGCTCAGTGGGAGGTATTGGGCTCCCGAGAGGCGATTGTGGACGGAGACAGGCGAATAACTTTCAGCGAGATGCGCGATCATGTGCTCAGTCTGGCCAACGCACTGCAAGCCCTGGGAGTAAACCCGAAAGATCGGGTGGGAGCGATGCTTTATAACAGCGCCGAGTACCTCGAGACTTTATATGCCGCCAGCCTGATAGGCGCTCCCATGCCCGCCGTCAACTGGCACCTTCGCGGGAAAGAACTGTGCGACACGGTAAACCTGCGCCGGCCACGGGTGCTTATCTTCGACCACGAATTTATCGATGATATCCGACAATACAAAGATCAAATGACCTGCGTCGAGCATTTTATCATGGTAGGCGGTACCCCGCCGGAAGGTTTTAAGAGTTATGAACGGCTCGTCCATGAACATCCCCCCACTTTGCCCCGAACGAATTTTATAATCGCCCTGAATCCCTATACGGGCGGCACCACCGGCACTCCGAAAAGCTCCAATCTTTATGACGGCCTCAGCTACCTGCTGAGCGATGTCGCCGAAGCTCCCCGAACCTCTATAGAGGATTATTTAAAGAGCCTGATCAGGGAATTCAGTTACTTCCACTTTTACGGGGGAGAAAAAATTAAGGATCCGATCCATGGGAACATTCGCTCGCTGATACCCACTCCCATGTATCACGCCGGCACTGCCGCCGGTTACGCTCCATGCTTGCTGTTGGGCGCAACGGCGGTGCCCATGCGCAAATTCGACCCGGAAGATTTTCTGCGCATGATAGAAAAAGAGCGGATATCGTGGTCGTTTATCGTTCCGACAATCCTTCAGCGGATTCTGGATTTGCCGGACGATGTCAAGCGCCGCTACGATCTGAGTTCCATGCACACTTTAATCAGCGCGGCCGCGCCTTGCCCGCCGGAAGTTAAAAAGGCGACCAATGAGCTTTTCTTACAACAGGGAGCCGGACAGTCGGTGTTCCATGAATACTACGGCAGCTCGGAAACCGCCATGATTACTATCCTGTTGCCCGAAGATTACCTCGAAAAGCCGGAGCGTATCCACAGTGTGGGAAAAGCCCGTTGCGGCGATTTGTTGATATACGACGAAACGACGAACAAAGAAGTCGAGCGCGGCAATGATGGAAAGATATTTTGCAGGTCCGTAGCAACGTTATCGTTACGCTACCCCGGCTCCGAAGCTAAATTGAGCGAAAGTATGAGAACGATAAACGGCATGGAATGGTACGATGACGGGTTGATCGGCCGCCTGGATAAAGACGGTTTCCTTTACCTGACCAGCCGGATCAAGGAGATGATTATCTGCGGCGGTGTGAATCTTTACCCGAAAGAAATCGAGGAGGTGCTGTTCAATCACCCGAAAGTGTTCGACGTCGCGGTCATTCGCGCTCCCGACCCCGACCTCGGCGAGGCGCCTCTCGCGTGCGTGCAACTGCGATCCGGGGAAACGGCCACTCAAGAGGAAATAAAGGAATATTGCAAGCAACAAGGACTGCGCGGTTACAAAATTCCGAAAACCGTGGATTTCTACGAAGAATTGCCCCGACACATCGACGGAAAGCTTATAAAACGTGAATTGGAAGAAAAGTACTGGAAGGACGTCGAGCGCAGAGGCTAATGTATTGTAACGCAATCGACTATGATTATTAATTAGTTCCTGTAGCGCGAAGCCCGGTTTGTTTTTTTTCGAACAAAGGCGGGGAGTTTAAGAAGGTGGGAGCAGAGAAAATGGCAT
>CAZDAF010000307.1:0-4943 GCA_964503115.1 uncultured bacterium | reverse complement strand
CGTCGGCGGGAATGTCGTCGAAAATGTTTACCGAATTGTATGTATGCAGATACAGCATCGGGGCGTCGGGATCGTAGGGAACATTGCGAATCATCGCCGCTATGGCCTTTGCGGTGTAGGTTCCTTCCGCGTCTATGCCTTCGAGGTCTTCGACCAATTCGATAGCCTCCTTCGCTTCCGGGGTGACATGTCCGTATCCCGGTCCCAGAAAGCCTTTTAGCATTTCCACCTCGTAAGGCTCGATACTAACTTCGGGTACTGAAGGATCGATGCTTGTGAGGAACTTCGATGTCTTGTTAACCATCATTGCGACAATTTGCTCATTGACCATATTGGATTGCGTGACGCGAACGGCCATGATTTTGGCGTCGAGTCCGCATAGTTTTGCGCCCAACAGCAACCCCGCCACCGTACCGCCGGTCCCGGCGGCCAGCCATATATACTTCGGCATAGGCATGATCCCCTTTTGGGCCTGGTCGTATATCTCGAAGGCGCAATTAACAAACCCGAGCGTTCCGGTAACATTTGAACCGCCCGGCGGAAGGATATAGGTCTTCGGAAGATTCCGCTTCGGGTATTGAGCTAAGAGTTTGGGCAATTTCAGGGAATCTTCGAGATACAAGACTTGCGTGCCGTAGTGAGCGTATGCGCGCAAGTTTCGACTTACGTGAAATGTCGGCGGTTGTGGGACTAAAATTGCAACGGTTTTCATTCCAAGTGATTTGGCGTAGATAGTGGTGGCCAACACGTGGTTCGAACCGCTGCCACCGAAAGTGAGGATAAATTCCTTATTGCGAGAACGCGCTTCAGCAAGTGTGAATTCGAGCTTGCGTATTTTATTGCCACCGTACAATTCACCGCTTGAATCCTCCCTTTTGATCCACAGGTTTGACGCGCCGACGTGTTTGCCGAGCTTTTCAAGCTTATGTACCGAAACGGGAAACCGCCCGAGAGCAATCCAGGGGATCCTCCCCTCGAGAGCGGGATAGCGTTGGAATAAAGGATTGGTTCGTATGATTTTTTCCGTTTTCATCGTCGCACCTCACAAAACAGTCAGCTAATACCTCTTCGCTACCTTCATTTCGACCAAAGACCTATTTGACGACCGGCTTCGGATAAAAGCGGGAACCGGATAGAAGTTTTGGAAATTGATTAACCGCAGTGCCGATAAACATCGTTCGAGCGCGTTGTTTGATTTTGCGCGCCGGTTCCTCGCTGGCCGCCATCTGAACCAGTTCGAGCAAATGATAAATCGGAAGCGCCCCCGGATGGAAAATGGAACCGACGCCCAGCATCTGGATGCAGCCCGCGCAATATGCGCATAAGATATCCGCTTGAGTTTTCTTCGCTTCGTGAATTCTTTTCAAGGTCGAAAGGGTAAGATGGATGGGATTAAAATTACTCGCCATACTGAACCCCGCCCCAATGCCGCAGCAAACCATATTTTCCTTACTCCTCGGCATCTCGACTACTTCAATTCCTATTCGCTCGAGAATTTTCCTGGGCAGTTCGATATAATCCGGTTCCAGGAATTTCGAGTAACATGAATCCTGAATCGTTGCTCGAAGGCCGAGTTTTCGCCTGACTTCAATTCTTCCGCTTTCCAGTTCCTCCCAGAGGTATCGAACCAGCGGTTTGAACCGCGCATCGAACTTAATCCCTAACCGCTCCGGCATGATCACGGTGAAAAGGACGGTACCGGCGGTGCACATCATTAAAACTTCTTTCGCTCCCATATCTCCGAATCTTGCTTGCATCCGCTTGCCTTGAGCTTCCGCAAGATCAAAATATCCCATCCGGAAAAAAGTCTCCCCACAACACCAGTCAAGTCCGCCACGAACGGGTATGCCCGGAAGAAGAGAGGTTTCGGTCAGATACGGAACCGTACAGACGTTGCATCCGGGGTATATAAACTCCTCGCATGTCGAAGTATCGTCCCAGCCGGTCAGTTTCTTCTTTTCATCCTGAGGCAATCGCGCGGTTACATAACTCCTGAAGTTAACCGGTTCGAGAGGCATGAAATATCTCGCTCGCTCGCGAAGTCCGTTTTTTTTATAATCATCGTACCAACAACGCACTATCGTCTCGCACGGTTTCGCATCGTTGGGGCAGTAATAATCGCAATCAAAACAACCTGTGCAGATTCTTGAAACCCAATCGCTCATTTCCCCCTTGTTTATTTTTTCCTTTTCCCTTTTGGCTTGATCGAGCGGGAGAGAAAGCTCAGGACATCTCGAAAGGCACTCCCCGCAAAGCTTGCATCGGGCGACATCCGAGAATTGATATTTTTCCGGCTCATCCATCGGCAATTCCCTTTCGCAACTGAAGAATCAATCGAACCAGCCGGTGAAGGCCGGCCTGTGTCACCCGGTTTTGAACAAGCCCACTCTTATAGAAACGATTATACGCCCCGGTAAGTTTATCGGGCGCGAGGTTGAGCCTGGCCGGATCGGGATTTCGGTCAAATTGGGAAAGATCGATCCGGAACCGCTTTCGCGCGTCGGAGCTAAGCAGCATACGGCTTATGTTTGCCGACATAATCGAGAGAATATCGAATGCTCGCGCCCGCGTTCGATGGGGCGGCTTCCTTCCTTCGGCCATATCCACCAGTTCGATCAGGTGATATAGCTCGACCTTGCTTCCGATCAACTCCTTCACCACCGAAAGGATAAAATAGCATGCCGCGCAATAAACAACCATCCATTCGGCGCCGGCATCCTCCGCTTCGCGGAAACGTAAGGCGCCTCCCTCGATCAAATCGAGAATATTGAACCTGCCGGCAGCCGTTCCGAATCCGCAACAGAGCGCATTTTCGCGGTTGTGCTTCATCTCGACCACATCGGCGCCGCACTCGACGGCGATATCTCTGGCCACTTGCCACAGTTCGTCACCGATACTTTTGGAAAAACAATTATCGTGAAAGCTGATTCGCTTTTTGATTTTCCGGTCGAGTTTGAGCTTGCCCCGTTCGATACGCTCCCAAAGCCACTGCTCGAGCGTCATGACCTCGATATCGTAGTTTATGCCGAATTTCTCGGGTAGAATCCGGTTTAGCATCGAAGCTTCCGCCGCCATCATCGTAACGACTTTTCGTGGCTTAAGCTCTTCAAAAACTCTCTTCGCCCTTTGGGCGATTGCCTCCACTACTTCCAAAAGCCCGAGCTGATAAATATGCCCGCCGGTGCACCAGAGCCGCTCATCGCCGTACGGAGTAAGTTCCGAAAGCACCGGCGTCATTGTCAGATACGGAGAAAAGGCGCTGAAACAGCCGGTAAGCAAAATATCCTTTCCCGACTTTCCCTCGATTTTTCGCCGGTTTTTGATCGCCTCCTTCTCGTCCGCCGGCAAAAGTGGATAAAGACGGTTCCAGATGGAGGTCTCGTCGCTTGGGATTACCATCCGCGCCATAGCGGGCAGTCCCCTGCTCTCGTATCGCTCATTCCACCGAAGAAGTACCAGTTCGTATGGATTGCACTCATTCGGGCAGTAAAGATCGCAGGAAAAGCACGTGGTGCATTTGTCCAGAACTTCGTTGGGTTCGGCGCGGTTGAGCCGTTCTTTTTCTTCTTTTGCCCGGCTTGGACTATATCCGAGGACGGGACAACGGGAAAGGCACTCACCGCAAAGTTTGCAGCAATCAGCATCGAAAAAGTTGTTTTTCTCGTACATTATTTCTCCGGGAAAATTCGCTGACGGCTCAAAATTCCACCCGGACTCGAAAGCAGCGTCCCCATCAACACCTTGCTCGCTCTCTTGGATGCGAGCGATTTCAATGTGCCGCCTGCCGCAAAATCGAGGAGTTCGAGCAGGTGAAGGCATTCTACTGAAGAAAAATATTGTTTCTGGGCCATTTTGAGCATCAAATAGCAGGTGCCGCAATAAGCCGCAAAAATATCGGCGCCGCCGGCCTGGGCCAACCGCCACTGCCGGGTCCCTCCACTCATCATGTCCAATGGATTAAAACGGGTAATTCCATCCGCCACCCCGCAACAAATTTGCCGCTCGCGGTTCGGATTCATCTCGACAATCTCCGCCCCCGCAAGCTCGAGCAATTCTCGAGGCTTGTCCATGAAATCATCTCCGAGCACCTTGGCGTGGCAAGACTCTTGGAGCACGATCTTTTTGCCAATCGGCCGATTGAATTTGATTTCTCCACTTTTTACCATTTCCAAAAGCCAATCTCCGATATAAATATGTTCGCAATCAAATTTCGCCCCGAATTGGCGCGGCAAGATGTTCTTCTGCATGTTATACCCCGCCATGCAGAACATGATAACCCGTCCGGGCTTGATTTTCCGATAGCGCTCTTCAAGCTTATCGGCCAATTTCCGCACCCGGTCAAAAAGACCCATCCGGTAATAAACCTCTCCGCAGCAAAGGCCGGGCTCACCGACAATTTTCGTTCCGGCCAGCAGAGGCGTTGAAAGCAAGTAGGGAAAAATCAGGGCATTGCACCCGGCAAAAATAACGTCCTGTCCTTCAAGGTCGGAATCGGCGTTTTCCCGCCAAAGTTCGGTGATCTCTTTCTCCTCTCGAGTGTAATCCTTCATTGCGTAATAGAGGAAATTCCGCTCCTCGACCGGCAGGGAGGAGCGCGCCCGCGCCGGGATACCTTTTTCCACATACCTTTCAAACCAGCGGTAAAGTATCAAGCCGTAAGGCCGACAATCGTTAGGGCAAAATCGGTCGCATGAAAAACAACTCTTGCACCGATTGAGCACCTCGGATTCCTCACCGGCAATAATCTTTTTCTTTTCCGCCTTCGCTTTTTCTTCAGAATATTTGAGAACCGGACACTCGATCAGGCACTTGCCGCAACCTTCGCATTTGTCCAAATCGAAAAAATCTTCAAGCCGGAAATTCATTTTCCCCTCCAGCCGCTTATCATAGGAGCTTCTTGCAAAAACAAGACAACCGAGCATGTTTCACCTGAGACAAGGGAT
>CAZDAF010000306.1:0-4994 GCA_964503115.1 uncultured bacterium | reverse complement strand
TGCGGACAAGGGATTTAAATCCCTTGTCTGCATGACACACGGTTCCGGCTATGCCGGGTCAGGCGTTTTTTCACGGAAACGGAGCGCCTTCCGTGAACGGGATAGAAGGGTGCGCGAATCTTAAGACGAGGAGAAAACAATGTTGCCTCTCGAATTAAAAGAAAAGGTCTTTTGGGTCGGGGCGGTCGATTGGAAAATACGCGATTTCCACGGCTACACCACCAATCAAGGCACGACCTATAATTCATATCTGATAAAAGATAAGAAAATCGCTCTTTTCGATACCGTCAAAAAGGATTTTAAAAGCGAGCTTCTCCACCGCATCGGAAATATTATCGATCCCGAAAAGATCGATTACATTGTCGTTAATCATGTAGAAATGGATCACTCGGGCTCGTTGCCGGAAGTCATCGACATTATCAAACCCGAAAAGGTTTTCTGCTCACCCAAAGGCAAGGAAGCTCTACTTGCGCATTTTCACCACGAAGATTGGCCGTATGAAGTGGTAAAATCCGGGCAGGAACTGAGCCTTGGAAACAAGACGGTGCAATTCCTCGAAACAAGGATGCTGCATTGGCCGGATAGCATGTTTTCATACATTAAGGAAGATAAACTGCTTATTTCAAGCGACGCTTTCGGGCAGCATTGGGCCACCAGCGAGCGATTCGACGACGAGGTCGATAACTCGGTTTTAATGAGACATGCAGCGAAATATTTTGCGAACATTCTGCTCCTTTACTCCAAGCTGATTCAAAAGCTCTTAAAAGATGTCACGGAAATGGGGTTGGAGATCGATATGATAGCTCCCGATCATGGCCTGATATGGCGCTCGGATCCGGGCAAAATAATCAAAGCCTACGATGCGTGGAGCAAGCAGGAACCCAAACGGAAAGCTCTTATCATTTACGACACAATGTGGCACAGCACCGAATTAATGGCCAAGGCTATCTGCGATGGATTACTTGAAGAAGGGGCAAGCGTTCAAATTCTCGACCTCAAAACCAACCACCGTAGCGACATTATCACCGAATTGCTTGATTCCAAGGCTTTGATCTTCGGTTCTTCAACCCTGAACAACAACATGCTCCCATTAGTGGCGGATTTTCTTACATATATGAAAGGTCTGAAACCGCAAAACAAAATCGGCGCCGCTTTCGGATCTTATGGATGGAGCGGGGAAGCGGTAAAGAAAATCAATGAAATGCTTGAAGCTTCAAACGTTGAGGTAATCGATCCCGGAGTCCAAACCAAATATGTTCCGGATCGTGACTCTCTTGTTTCCAGCGTCGAACTTGGCCGAAAAATCGGCAAGGCTATAAAGGAAAAGGTTCGATAAAAAATCGAAAATGGCGGGGAGAGTTTTGAAGAAGGATATAACTACTTTCTTTCAAGCGCTCTGTCACTGTTATGGGGGCAAAGTCGCCGAGATTGATCGGGAAGACGGCAACTACATCGAATAGTTAATGATGCTCGACAAAAAGAAGCTTAAACTTGCCGTTAGCAAAAAAAACCTCGAAGCTCTTTACGTAAAATACAACCGGCGCGAGTTTGTACATCCCGATCCGCTGGAATTCCTCTATAACCATAATGATCTGTGCGACCGCGAAATTGTCGGTTTGGTCGCATCATCACTGGCTTATGGCCACGTTAAACAAATCCTGAAAAGCGTATCCACCGTTCTTGAGCCGATGAAGCCTACGCCTTCAGCCTTTCTTAAACGCGCCGGTGAAAAAACTCTGCTTCGCACCTACAAAAACTTTAAACACCGCTGGAGTACCGGTTCGGAGATCGCGGCAATGCTTTCAGGCGCCGGGCGAATGATCGAACTATACGGCTCGCTCCAGAAGTGCTTTCTTGCGGGATTAAACGGGGCGGATAAAACGGTTTTGCCTGCGCTTGCTTCGTTCGTAAACGATTTAGTTGGAGCTTCCAATGGTAATTGTTCAAGCCTGCTTCCTTCCCCCGAGCGAGGCAGTGCCTGCAAGCGGCTCAATCTATTCCTGCGATGGATGGTAAGACACGACGATGTGGATCCGGGAGGATGGAGTTGCGTTGCTCCGTCAAAATTGATCGTGCCGCTCGATACGCACATGTACCGCACCGGCAAGGCGCTTGGCTTTACCAATAGAAAACAGGCTAAAATGAAAGCGGCTCTCGAAATTACTGAAGCCTTTCGGGAGTTTTCCCCCGACGATCCGACAAAATACGATTTTGCCCTGACACGTTTAGGAATTCGCGATGATACGGATTTAAGCGCTTTCCTGAAAACATGTACGAAAACCCTATAAAGACGAAGCAATTTTGCGACGGCCTCTATTGTTTGATGTTATCCTTGACATTCTGATATTGATATAATAAGATGCCTCACGATAACAATCGTTATATGAATGGCGATGTCCGTAGTTTGGATTGGCGGCCAAAAACTCAACGGCGCCGAGGAATAAGCCGCGCTCAATTAAGCACGGGGGATAAGTGAAATGAACATTGCGGAGTTGGCGGTAAAGAACATAGAAAAATTCGGCGAGTACGAAAGCCTTATTTTTAACGAGAATACCTATACCAACGTCGAGTTGCATAATAAAACTCTGAGTCTTGCTCACGGGCTGGTGAAACTGGGCGTTAAGCATGGTGACCGGGTCGGAATGGTTATGGCCAACTGCCCCGAGGTTATGCATTCATTCGGCGCCTGTTTCATGACGGGGGCGTGGGCCATGCCCGTCGTGTTCGTGCTGACGGCGGAGCAGATGATCTACATTTTCAAAGACAGCGAGGCGGAAGTGGTCGTCACTCACGCTATATTCCTGGACAAAATGCTCGAAGTGCAAAAGCAGGTTCCCACATTAAAACACATCATACTTGCCGACGAGAATCCTCCCGAAAACTACCTCTCCATAAAGAAGATAATCGCTGAAAACCCGCCGGAATTTGAAATGGTCGATTGCGACCCGGAAGACGTCGCCCTGCTCATGTACACTTCCGGCACCACCGGCAGGCCGAAAGGCGTAATGCTTTCCCACAACAACCTGTACTCGAACGCACTCCAGACAATCAAGCGTGATACTATCCAGCCGATGGAAATGGGGTTGGGAGTGCTTCCACTGAATCATTCCTACGGCGTTATCACGAGTTTAGCCGGCAACATAAGCGGCTCGCGCGGCGTCATGCTTCCGTGGTTCGCCGCCGAGGAAGTTCTCAAGCTGATTGAAAAGCACAAAGTCGTCAATATCGCCATGGTGCCCACCATGTACATCCAGATACTCAACCTTCCCAACCATAAGGATTACGACACCGGCTCGATGAATCGGTGGATTTGTTCCGCATCGCCGCTGCCGCTCGAGATGAGGAAGCGCTTCGAGGAAACCTTCAATTGCACGATAATCGAGGGCTACGGCCTCACCGAAGCCAGCCCTGCGGTGGCGCTGTACCCGATTGGTGAACCTTACCGGCCCGGCAGCGTGGGACTTCCCTTACCGGACCTCGAGGTTTCCATCCAGGATGAGGATGGTAAAAATTTGCCGCAGGGCGAAGTCGGCGAAATTTGCGTTCGTGGGCCGAACGTCATGAAGGGCTACTATAAAATGAGCGAGGAAACCGCCGAAATGCTTAGAGGCGGTTGGCTGCACACGGGAGATGCCGGATACCTGGACGAAGACGGTTACTTGTACATAACCGAACGAATAAAGGACCTTATAATCCGGGGCGGCGTCAATATATTCCCGAAAGATATCGAGGAAACACTGATTCGCCACCCGAAAATAGCGGAAGTCGCCGTGGTCGCAAAGAAGGACCCCGTCTACGGCGAGGAGGTTCTGGCGGTGGTGGTTCCAAATCCGGGAGACGAACTTACCGAACAGGAAGTTCTCGAATACGGCGAGGAGCATCTGCCGAAGTTCCAGAAACCAAAAACGGCGGTCGTTGCCGATTCTCTGCCCAAAAACCCGCTTGGAAAAGTGCTCAAACGGAAATTAAGGGAAATGTACGGACAATAATCAACTTAGGGCCCATTTTCGACATTATTTTTAACTTCGCCTTCGTCTTGTTCTATTACTTCCTTTATATCACTTTTAGGATTCGGCTTACTGGTCGTTATGGATTTTTTACGAAAAGATTTCTTCACCTTTTTACGGGCTTCGTCAACTTCCTCTCCCACGACGACCTCTCGTTTTAGAACATCTTGAATAAGGGATTCTTTAATATCTTCGTTTTTAACTTTTACATCGGGGGCCATCCGCCTCACTTCACGTCTTATCTTATTTAGAACTGGATCGGACAAGATTATTGCGCTCATAATATATTTATTTGTTGCTTGTAGTTGGGTATGGTAGTCCGCTAACAATGATTTATTGAGACCTTCGCGAGCCAAAAGAAAAAGTGCTTCTACATCAGCCGATGCACGGTGACTCATTTCTAAAAAATTGATTTCAAGAACAAGCTCTTGAGAGATTGGTTTTCCAAAGTGGATGCTGTAAATTTGCCACGTTACTCCGTTTGTAAGTATTGCCCAATCAACTCCCTTGTTGGCAGCGTAGTCTACAGCCTGTTTTACGTGCGCTTCTTTCAAACCAAGACCTATTGCCTTAACTTCTATGATGAATCTGATCTCATTGGCTACTTTTATTGCCAAATCACAATAAGTACCCCTTATAACATATTCAGTAGTTATTTCGGAGTATTTATCATAGCCAAACAATTCGGCGAGCATATCTGTTACGATGACAACCGTATCTGATTCATTTACATCACGATCTTTTGCGGAACTCAATACCGGTTGAAATTTCTTAAGGTTTTTTGTTATGCGCTCTGCGACTTTTTTGGGTATTGCTGACATTTCATTCCCCCTATTTTAGAAGTCCGTCTTTTCAAAACCGGTGAAGCCTACTCACCGTATCCTTTATGCTAGCGGCCTAGGCTAAATAGCGCAACTCTATCCACCAAGTAAGATTATGCCCCCGTTTCCCTGTCGACTATGGAGACATAGCCATAGCTCCAGTCGT
>CAZDAF010000305.1:0-4997 GCA_964503115.1 uncultured bacterium | reverse complement strand
TAATGGGTTCTTATCGAACGCTTTCTTACGGCATTCGCGGAGGAGGGCACGCAACCAAGATAAAAGGCCTGTTTTGTTCAGGCCTTTTTTACTTTCATTCAACACCGATAACTATCGGACCCCTCAAATCCGGAAACTTCTTTTTCCCTTCGTTTTTTGCGGTTAAGCCGGGGAAGGGTTTGGTCGATGAAAAAACATAAGAAGCGAATGGAGAGCCTCTTTTCTGCTTCGATAATGCGTACTGAAGTTAGTGAACACAATGGAGATCCAAGAATGCCTACAGTGAGGAGCTTCACGGTCTTGCCGGCATTGCCGGAACCGCTACAAGATCTTGAGATGATTGCGAAGAACATGTTCTGGACGTGGAATCCGGAATTTGTCGAGCTTTTCAAACGTATCGATAGTAACCTCTGGACCACGTGCGGCCATAATCCCGTCAGGCTTCTGGGCAGCGTTTCACAGATGAAACTGGATGCGCTGGCTGAAAACCAGGGTTTTCTGGGGCAGTTGCGGCGAGCGACCGAAAAACTGGAAGCCTACCTCGAAAGACCGACCTGGTACGAAGCCGTCTGTTCCAAAAGCAAGGATCCACTGATTGCCTATTTCAGTGCTGAATTCGGCGTGCATGAATGCCTGCCGATCTATGCCGGCGGCCTGGGCATTCTGGCCGGCGATCATCTGAAGAGTGCATCCGACCTTGGCGTTCCTCTCGTGGGTGTGGGGCTGCTATACCAGAAGGGTTATTTTCGCCAATACTTGAACATTGATGGCTGGCAACAGGAAATTTATGTCGAGAACGATTACTACAACATGCCGATCGAGCTTGTTCGCAAAGAGAGTGGTCGGCCGCTGACCGTCAGTGTGGAATATCCCGGACGATGTGTGATCGCCCAGATATGGTGCGTCCGGGTCGGCCGAGTGAAACTGTACCTGCTGGATACAAACATTCAGGCGAATTCGCCGATCGATCGTATGATTACGAGCAGTCTCTATGGTGGGGATCGCGAGCTCAGAATCCGTCAGGAGGTCATGTTGGGCATCGGAGGTTTGAAAGCACTTTCGGCGATGGGGATTAAACCCACGGTGTGCCACATGAATGAGGGGCACGCGGCTTTCATGGCGCTCGAGCGGATCCGGGAATTGCGAAGCGTACACCATATGACCTTCGATGAAGCGGTAGAAGCCACACGGGCGGGCAATGTATTCACGATCCATACACCCGTCAAGGCGGGGCTGGACGAATTTCGCGTCGAATTGATGGACAAATATTTCGGTCATTATTTCCCGAAGCTCGGCATCAATCGAAATCGGTTCCTCTCGCTCGGCAGAATCTTGCCGGATGACGACAGCGAACCGTTCAAGATGCCCGTGCTGGCCCTCCGGCTGAGCAGTTCTGCCAACGGGGTGAGTGAACTCCATGGCGAGGTCTCACGCGGGATCTGGGGCAGCCTGTGGCCGGGTGTGCCGCAAGGGGAAATCCCCATCATCTCGATTACGAACGGGATTCATATGAAGAGCTGGGTCTCGGATGAGATCGATTCTTTGTACGAAAGATATTTCGGTCCATCCTGGGCGGACGAAGAGATGGATAACAAGCTTTGGGAGCATATCGAGCAGATTCCCGATGAGGAATTCTGGCGGATACATCAGCGATGCAAGGAGCAGTTAGTGGTGTTTACGCGCAACCGCCTGAAAGCTCAAATGCAGCGGCGGGGCACCTACCATACGGAATTGAATCACGCCGAGGAAGTGCTCGATCCCGAAGCATTGACGATCGGTTTTGCACGACGATTCGCCAGTTATAAGAGAGGCAATCTGTTACTGAAAAATCCAGACCGCCTCACCAGGCTGATTATGGATAATGAGAGGCCGATCCAATTCATCTTTGCCGGCAAGGCGCATCCGAAGGACACCGAGGGCAAGGATATCATCCGCCAAATCGTTCAATACGCTTCGCAACATAACGTCCGACGCCGGATTGTGTTCCTCGAGGATTACAACATTGATATCGCACGGTTTCTCGTGCGAGGCGTCGATGTGTGGCTCAACAATCCTCGACGACCGATGGAAGCCAGCGGCACGAGCGGCATGAAGGCGGCGATGAACGGCGTCTTGAACATGAGCACTGCGGACGGCTGGTGGTGTGAAGGCTATACCCCGGATGGCGGATGGGTTATCGGCGCCGGTGAAGACTACGAGGACCTGGGCTACCAGGATGTGGTGGAATCGCAGGCGATCTACGATATGCTGGAAAACGAGGTGATTCCGCTTTACTACACGCGTTCGGCGGATAACCTGCCGCGACCGTGGATCCGAAGAATGAAGAATTCCATTAAATGGATCGCGCCGCGTTTTAACACACACAGGATGATTGCCGATTACACGCGACGCTTCTACAATCCGGCGGCCGCAAAATGGCGCTACTTGACCGCCGAGGCGTGCACGCGGGCCAGGGCATTCTCCACCTGGAAGGCGGGTATCCGGCAGGCATGGTCGGAGCTGACCGTGAAAGAGGTTCTTATGGAAGTTCACAACGGAGACGGCGCAAACAACGAGCTGAATCCCAGACAGCCGGAACTCAAAGTCGGAACGCATCTGACGATCAAGGCGCTGGTCAAACTGGGCCAAACCGACCCGAACAACGTCTCGGTTGAGCTATATCACGGCCCGGTCGATACCTGGGAGAATATCAAGATTGGATCGGCCGAAAGGATGGATTACGAACAGGCTTCGGAAGAGGATGGTGAGCATTGGTTCGTCGGTTCGATCCCATGCCGGAAAACAGGCCAGTACGGCGTGTCCGTACGAATCCTGCCCAAGCACGAGGACTTGGCGAATCCCTATGAACTTGGCCTAATTCATTGGGAAGTAAAGAGTTAGCACATCATGAGGGCGGCCGGATTGTGGCTTGCGGATTTGTAAGTCGCGGTCCGGCCGCTATTGATTTTCCTGCTCGCTCAGTAGATCGTAAACCTCCTCCGCGATGGTCACATGTTCGAGCTTCTCTCTGAATGCGTCGTTCAGCACCAAGCGGCTGATACTCGCGAGCGCCTGAATATGAGGCCCGGTCTGGTTGGCCGGCGAGATGAGCAAAAAGAGGATCGTCACGGGCTTGCCGTCCACGCTTGCGAACTCAATCGGCTCCCGTGCGATACCTATCGCCATCACTAACTCTTTGACTGCATTGCACTTACCGTGAGGGATCGCAATGCCCGCTCCCGTGCCGGTACTTTGAATCTGCTCCCTCGTGAGTACGGCTTGAAGGGCGGTATCTCGATCCGTAAGCAATCCCCTGTCATTTAGCAGGTCCACCAACTCGGTGATGACGGCCTCTTTTTCTCGACTTGTAACCGGTATTTTAACGCAATCCGGATGCAATATTTGGGTTAAAACCATGTTATTTGACATTCCATAAACGACACATCACAGCAAAATTGGCATAGAGGCGGAATATTATCTCATTCTATGCCCAAAAACAAGCGCCATACCGGCTAATTGGCTTTGTTTTTACAGAGAACCACAAATAGACGTGCTTCTTCCCGTCGCGCAGACGATGCGTAAATGAATCCGAACAGGCCCTGACTCATCCAAAGGGAGTAGATTGGCTTTGTTTTGCGCATTGGCCTTTGTTCAGGATTCAGAGCTTGGAATGTCGGATGTCCGGCCAATGGCTGGCGGATTGGGTTTGTTTTATTGAGATGAGTCATGAAACATCAATGAACACGGTTTGAAAGAAGAACCTTTGTGCATAATTTGTAAAATTTTGTGAAAAATTGAAAAAATCGTGAGCATTTATGTGCCTTCATAAACGTTTTGCCGCACGAAGTAACATTGGATGAGACGAGTTCCGAGACCATATCGAGTCCACCCAAAGGGGTAAATTGGGTTCGTTTTACGGCATGCGCCTTTACCTCAGAGACCGCTGAGACCGCAGAGAAATGGTTATATTGTAATACTCGATTCTCGATGCATACCCTAACCAGCAAAGTCAAGGCAATAGTCAATCGTCATTTGTCAATAGTCAATGGCAAAGCCTCCTGATAGCCTGATGATCTGATGACCCTCCTCCTGTCTCCTGTGTTCTGTATTCTATCTATCATATTTAGTTATCTATTATACGAACTCTCTTATGCAAAATCAACAGAAAAATCTTTTTTTCCGCAGATTTTGCAGATCACCCGGATTCGATGGGCAAGGCACTCTATACCAAATACTAACGACGAATAATCGCCACTGAGGGCCGGGAGGGCTTGCGGAAATGATAAGCAATAGTCAATAATCATTAATCAATAATCAACTGTCAATGCCTAAGCCGGGTGGTGGTAGGGCACCTTGCGTGCTTGCTTTCGCTCCATCCTTTCGCGATGGATATGGCAGTACGGCGAATGGTTATAGATGCTCAAGACCTGCTTGCAGCGTGGAAACGCACACGTTCTACCGGCGGCCGACGTTCTTACTTTCTTAGCCATCGGTCCTCCTTCAAGACCAACCACAGAACTACGAAGATGTAATGTTTCGATGTCTTCGTCCGGGGCGTATTGATGTTTAAACCTATTGCATTTGATCTTTTATATCACATTGGATGAAGCCTTGTCAAGCATTTTTTCTTTTTTTTGAGACAGGATGACAAGGATTTACATGATTAGATATTTCTTATCCAGTAAATCCGGTTATCCAGTCATAAAATGTAGCCGCAGACGCCGTCCTGAGCCTGTCGAAGGATTGCCCGGATTTCACGGTTTCAACTTAGCCACGAAGGCACTAAGGCACAAAGACAGACGGATAGGATAGACTAAATACGCTTTTAGCTTGCCTTGAGCGGAGTCGAAAGGACCAACGACGAATACAACCGCAGGTTTCGCTGATGGCGCGGATTCAATGGGCGAGGCACGATATACCAAATACTAACGACGAATAATCGTCACTGAGGGCAGGGAGAGCTTGGCCACGCAAGATGGGCAGACGACGATCGTGCTGGCCGACCTGGAGCTAGCGCC
>CAZDAF010000304.1:0-5015 GCA_964503115.1 uncultured bacterium | reverse complement strand
CGATGGTTGAGAGAAAATGTTATCGCTTTTTTTTGAATAAGCGGTAAAATCCAGGTGAAAGATAATATCCGCAAGGTGCGTTTTCGGTTCTCGTTCTATTTCGATGGCCGTAATTGATTCTACGGGCACGTGATTTGCCCTGTCGCCGGCTTTTTGTATTATGATCCGCTTGTTTGTAACAACGTAGAGAACATTCTTCCAGGTAAACCTGCCCTCGATTTTTCCGAAGAACCTGAACACAACCGCTATCACCAGTGTAAAAACAACGGATAAAATCATCATTATAATCGAGATTATCAAATGGCTTTCTCGTATAGCCGTCGCAATTAAGAAAAGAACGAATGGACCTATAAAATATACGGCCTTTTTTAATAGCTCCTGCGATTCTCCTTCGGCTTCATATCCCTTCGGGTCGGGGTGCGCCGCCCATAGTATATTTTCATCCTGTTCGATGGACGGTATTTCACTCGCTTCAGCTATGGGATCCAATGGCAAGGTTGACGGCAGTGATGATTTCATCGCATCTCCATACATGTCAATATCATAACAATGAAAGAAAGGCAAGAGAGGCGGCAATCGGGTTGAAATCCCATGCTATTATAATAGAGGAAGAATTGGAGGATAAACATTGATAATAATACGATGTCTGAAGGCGCAAATTCTTATTGCCGGTTTTCTCATTATAGCCGTTTTCATCTGCACCGCGCGGACCGGCGCCGAAGGCCCGTACCCGTGGGAGCTTCATGCCGGTACCGGGGTGGCCGATATGACTCCCGATGTCTATAAAATGAAAATTCCGCTGAACGGGTATGGGGAGCGCCACAAGACCCCGGCCGGCGGCGTACACGACCGGCTTTGTACGAAGGCCCTTGCAATAACCTCGATATCTCCCGGAGGCACACGTGAAGACGCCGTCATTGTGACCACCGATCTGTGTATGGTCACCGAAGCGTTGCGCGAAGCCGTACTCGGACGCATCGAGCCGTTGGGCTATAATGACGACAACCTCTTTTTAACCGCCACACACACGCATTCCGGCCCCGCCGCAATCGATATTCGCCTGCCGGTCGAGATAGCCATGGGCAAATTCAATCCCGAGCTCTTCGAGTTTACGGCGGATCGAATCGCCGCAGCCGTCAAAAAAGCGGCCAAATCCATGGTTCCCGTCCGGGCGGATATGGTACAGGGTTCATTCCCGAACCTTGTGCGAAACCGCCGCGAGGATAAGTACGATTACGCCACCCGCCGGTTTGTGGGCGAGCCGAGCAAGAATATCGACCCGCTGATGTCGGTGCTGGTGGTCAGCGGTCATAACAAAAAACCTGTGGCTATACTCGTGGTGTTCGGGTCACACCCTACAATACTTGGTCCCGACAACCTGCTCATCAGCGCCGACTGGCCCGGGTCATTGACAAAGACCCTCGAGGCGCGAATGCCGGGGTTGGTGGCAATGTTCGCCAACGGGGCCGAGGGAGATCAGGCGCCGCCTTCAATGGACGCAAAAGATGATTTCGAGTGGGCCGATAAATACGGTCGCGCCGTGGCTGATACCGCCGCGAAACTGGCGAAACATGCCTCTCCGAGAGGTAATCTCAAACTATCGTCGGCCGTCATTCGAAATCGACTGCCCAGGATGAGGCTCAGGTCTTTTCTCGGCATCGTTATTCCAAGAATATTTACCAAAAGCATCGCGCGCGACGCGATAGGGTCGGCGTTGGTGTTGGGAGACGCCGCGTTCCTCGGCCTGCCGGGCGAACCGCTGCACAGGGTAGGAATCGAATTGCGCGAAAGGGCCAAACGCAAAGGAGTCGGTAAGCCCGTTGCGGTGGGACTGACCAACGATTGGATCGGCTACCTGGCCGACCCCGAAAGCTACAGCGAAGGCGGCTACGAGGCAAATATGACCCTCTTCGGGCCGCGTGAAGCAGACCTTTGCCTCCGTACTACGCTCGAGGCGCTCGATAAAGCATTAAAAAAATAAGGACATCTCCTGAGACAAGGGATTTAAATCCCTTGTCTGTCGTAACTTCACCTTCTATTTATCTAAATTTTCCCCTGGAACAGATAGAGCGCCATCTTCAACCATTCGTTGTTGACGAAAATCAGGTCTTCTTCCCTTGTCCACCATTGGTCGGTGCTTAAGTGACCGCCTTCCGCCGGTCGAATGATGACTTGTATGCCCGAGCCATTGAATGCCTTTTTATAAACCGCTCTTGAGCGCCTTGTGTGGTATATGGACGTTACGGCGATAATACTTTCAAAATTTTTTTTCTGAGCGAATTTTTTTACAGCGTAAGCTTCTTCATAGGTACTCGTGGCTTCATTTATCACTATAACGTTTTCATGCGGTACGCCTTCTGCAATTACGAGCCTGGCGCCGAGTTCGGCGAAAGTCAGTTTTTCTCCCAGCGCCTCGATATAATCGGGGACAAGATTTCCTGAGGTGATCACCACCGGCGCCCATTTTTCGCGATAAAGATCGATCGCCACCACTATGCGCTGCATATCGCCTCCGCCCAGTACCACGATTGCGTCGGATTTCTTCAACGGGTCCGACACCACCAGATAGTATCCAAGCTGCGGGAACCACAACGGTAAAGTGGCCCCAAGCGCCAGCAACACTAAAAACGGCCAACACAGATATAAAAAATAATGTCGCCCCGAGTTTTTCTTCATTTGCCATCTTCTCTTCTTTTTCGTTTCAGTTCTTTCATAAGCCGGGACGTTTCCGGGTTCATCGGGTCAAGCACACCCAGGGTAATCACCTGCTTGAAGGCCATGTCGTATTCGCCGTTGCGTATAAGGAGCTTGATGAGCATTATCCTCACATCCGACAGCTTCATGTTGAAAGTAAGCGCTTTACCATAAAACTCGCGGGCCTTGCCGTCGTTTCCTTCCGCTTCGTAACACATTGCCATTCCCGCCGGCGCGTTCGCATCGTTAGGCCTTATTTTCAGGGAGATTTGATATTCCTTCATTGCTTCCTTGTATTTGCCCATTTCTCGAAGAGTGGTTGCCAGGAAATAATGCGCTTCGTATTCGGACGGATCGATGCTTATTGCTTTCCTGTAATATTCCACCGCGTGTTCCGGCTGATTCTTTTGCCTCATCAATGTCCCGAGGTTTCTTAGAGGCTTCGAGTCCAATACTCGATATGGAGGAGAGATGTTAATCAACACGAACAATATCACCGCCACAGCCGACCCTTTGGCCAATACCTTACGTCGCGACCTGGCGTCCCAAAACCATATCAGCGCAGCCCCGGAAAAAGCTATCAAGGCGCCGACCACCGGCATCCTGTAGCGGCTGAAAACGAAAAAGACGATCACGCTTGCTGTATAACCGATTAAAAATACGTAGAAAAACCACAACTCGCGCCTTCGGCGCCACGTAATTATCATCCCCAAAAGACCCAATGGCGCTATCAAACCGAAGCCGGGCAATATCTTCAAAACTGGCAGAAAATTCCTGCCGATAAAACCGATGTTGTAGCTGTCGGGCATCTCATACGCGTTCCAGAATATATGGAATCGCAACCACAGCCTTTTAATAAATGCTCCGGGTTGTGCGCGTATGTATAATAATCCCTGCCGAAGCCAATAGTTGCTGACGTCGTTCGGGGTCAATTCCGCCGTTTTCAACCTTTTGACAGCCTCGCGGCGGAAATCCTGCTCCTCATATTTCGGATTCGCTCTAACAAACGGCAATCGCTGGTAATTACCGCTTGTGTTGAAGGGATTGTTGCCGGTGTAGAAGTTTTGTCCGAGGTAGCTTGAGACGAGGACGAATTTACCGGATACGTGTTTGTTGCGCGCCGCGACCGGCACGATTACCATACTCAATCCGATTGCCCATGTCAGTGCGGCCGCCGCCGCTCTCAACCGCCCGCCTTTCCACTTGCCGATTATCAAAATTCCCGCGAAAACCACCGCCTCGATAAAAGCAAAGAGAAGAACATTAAGCCTTAGCAGTGCCGCGAGACCCATGCAGATACCGTGGACGAGCCACCATCTGTATCTGCCGGATTTTGCGGCGGCAAGAAGCGCCAGAATGCCACCGTCCACAAGAGTCGAGGAAAGAAAAGCCTTCATGACGGTCGCGTCGTAAAATATCAGCGGCATATACAGGGCGGCGATCAAGCCGGCGAGCAGCCCCGCCCTGCGATCCAGTATCAAAGTTACGAGATAAAAGATAATGACGCAGTGGATCGAACCGATAAGAGCCTGTATGATCCTGACGGCCATGTAGCTGTGCCCGAAAAGTTTGTAGATGATCCCAAGGAAATATGCATAAAGCGGCGGGTCGTAAAATATCCTCTTACCTATCCAATCTCCCGATGCAATGCGAAGACCCCACCGATCGTAAAGATCGGCATCGACCATCATAGCGTCCCAAAACAATGTATGCTTGAGAGCGAAAATATAGATCAGGCGCACTGCAAGCGCCGCTAAAAAAATCGACACCGGCGCTAACCAACTGCGAGATACCCCCGCGCCGGTTGGTTCATAATCTTCCACGGTTGAAAGAAGTTAGACCACGTGCTAATTTGACGCAACGCAAACCCTGTCAAAAACAGCAACTTTTGCCTGATGCCGCATGCAGTGTGAATGCGCTGGGAGTTGAAAACGAATGATCGCCGCCGATAGCATTTCATTGGCGCAAATACTGGTTGACGCCGTTCAAAAAGAGGCCCCGGAAGAAAAGCGGCCCCAGGACGCTACCCGCAGGGAAATGATCATCCGCCTCGCCGCCGCTATTGAAGCCAATGTGCTCACTCTCGGCGACAGGGTGCTGCTCGATCCCGAACTGCGCAGCCTGAAAGCGGCCAGCGACCTTGTAAAACAGGTTTTTGTGGAGGAAACCGGCTGGGAACCCGATAAGATGATCCTTCCGGCGGTGTTCGAGCAGCGGTGCCCTTTGCCCGAATTGGCCGCCGAATATGGAATGCCGATTCCGAGACGAAGGAACCCCTCGAAGGAAGCCATGGCAATTTTTGACGAACTTATCGAAAACCC
>CAZDAF010000303.1:0-5019 GCA_964503115.1 uncultured bacterium | reverse complement strand
GAACAAAAAGAACGTTTCGGAGGCAAGTACGCCGCTATGGCCATCACCGAGCCGGGCTGCGGCTCGGACTCCTCCGCCGTTCGTACTACCGCCGTACTTGACGAGGAGACCAACGAGTGGGTGCTCAACGGCGAGAAGATTTTCGTCACGGCGGGCGAAATGTGCGATGCGGTGGTGGTCTGGGCTACGCTTGACCGGAGCCAGGGCAGACCCGCCATCAAAAGCTTCGTGGTGGAAAAGGACAGGCCAGGAATTAAGGTGTCCAAGCTCGAGGACAAACTGGGCATCAGAGCTTCGGACACCGCTTCCGTCGTGCTCGAAGACTGCCGCATTCCCTATGATAACATTCTTGGCTCCCCGGAGATCAAGCGCAAGGGAGGGTTCAAAGGAGTTATGAAAACCTTTGACGCCACCCGCCCTTCAGTGGCCGCTATGGCTATCGGCGTGGCACGCGCCGCATTGGATTTCACAAAGGAAACACTTGAAAAGGAAGGCTATAGCTTCCCCTATGACTGCGGTCGGCATCGACTCAGTGTGGTACAAAAAGACGTGCTCGACATGGAGGCCAACCTCGAAGTGGCGAGACTACTCACGTGGCGCGCGGCAAGCATGCTCGATACCGGCGAACGAAACAGCCTCGAAGCCTCCATGGCAAAGGCCAAAGCGGGAAGGGCCGCAACGCTTGTCACGCAGAAATGTGTCGAGCTGCTCGGACCAAAGGGATACTCTTGTGAGTGGCTGGTCGAGAAATGGATGCGAGACTGCAAAATCAACGACATCTTCGAAGGCACCGGCCAGATACAAATGCTCATCATCGCCAGGAACATACTCGGATACGGGCGGGATATGCTGAAGTAAAATGTGGAATAATATTTCCCACTATCCTTTCGTACGATAAGTGAAGTTAAATTCAGGATGACGTCAACAAACTCCAGGCCGATATTTTACGGCTGGTACATCGTGGGTATTGCCTTTATCGCGAACTTCATGTCCACCGGCGTGGGGTTTTATATATTCAACGCCTTCATGAAGCCGCTTTGCGACGAGCGGGGATGGACCCGGGCGGATATCAACCTCGCCCCTGTTATCGGAGGGGTGGTCGGTCTTTTAGGCATGCTTTTTTACGGCACGTTGGTCATGCGAGTGGGTCCCCGTATTCTTATGGCCATAGGCGCCGTCATTTCTGGAGTCGCTTTCGCCTGCCTTGGTCAGGTCAGTGAAATATGGCATTTTTACCTGTTTTTTATATTGCTCTTTTTCGGAAACGGGGCAATGGCGGGGATAGTAGCCAACACCGCCGTCAATAACTGGTTCGTCTTAAAACGCGGCAAGGCCCTCGGACTGGCCACTACCGGCGTGTCTTTCTCAGGCGCGGTACTTCCTTTTATCGCAATGATTTTAATCGAGCGTACAGACCTGGCTCACGCTTTCACCTGGATCGGAGTGGCAATCGTGGCGATGGCCCCTGTCGCATGGCTGGTGGTGAGGAACCGCCCCGAAGATCACGGTATGGCCCCGGACGGATTTCCCGGGAGGACGGTTATTGAGAAATCCGACGAGATTCCTCCGGCGGATGACCCTATTATGGGAGGCATCGAGGCGTCCGGGACCCTGAGCTTATTGGAATCCGATACGCGCTTGTGGACATTTCCCATGGTGGTTCGGTCGCCGACATTTTGGAAGCTGGGGCTGGTAAATGCGATGGCGATGATGGGCGTGGTGGCGGTTATGTTCCAACTCGCGCCTCGGTTCGAGGACATCGGCTTCGACAAAAGAAGCGCCATGTACATGATGTCGTTGACCGCGTTTATCGGCGCCTTGGGGAAATACTTCTGGGGAATGCTCTGCGACCGGTACGACCCTAGAAAAGTGGTCGCCGTGCTCATAGTCGCCAACGGATTGGGGCTGGGCCTCGGGTTGATTCAGAACTCATTCCCGGCTCTCATGCTCTTCATCGTCATCTTCGGTTTTGCCATGGGTGGAGTCGTTTCCACCGGCCCCATCACAATCGCCTTTCTATTCGGCCGCGACGCCTACGCTTCAGTGGCCAGATTTCTGGGGCTTGTGGTACGCCTGCAACTTATCGGATATTTCATAACCGGCCTGAGCTATGACCGAACCGGCTCCTATGACACCGCCTACGTCATCTTCATCGTCCTCGATCTTATCGCCGCCGCCCTTATCCTCACCACCAAAAAATCCTCCATCCCACTTTCGAAAGAGTGACGCACGAAGTGACATTACTTTTTCTTTAGAAAAAGAAACCTACTTACCGCTTACTTCGTTCACGGGGTCCTCGGTAATCGAGGCCGCCAGTGCAGCGTAGCGGAACGAAGCGGCCCGCTGCTGAGGCTAATAATAGCCGAAGCAGCAGCTTGCCACCGGCGGCGACGCCGGTCGGTCGTCCCTACGAGAAGATTCTTCCAATGATACCTTTCTTTTCGCTTTCGCGGCGCGATTGCAGGTCTTTCAGGTTTCTGCGGGCGAATTTGCTTCGAGGGTTGAACTTTAACGCACGGCGCAGCTCGACCTCCGCGAGGTCGAGGTTGCCCTGGTCGAGTATTATCGCGCCCTTGAATGCGAAAGCTATGGCGCAACGCGAATCCGTTTTTAGCGCAGTGGCGATTTCTTTTTTGGCCCTGCTTACGTTCGATGAGTTTTCGGTGTTTTTCGAGTATATGGCCCAACCCAGCCACGCATGGTAGGCGGCAACGTTGGGGTTAAGATCGATAGCCTCCAGGAATGCCTGTTCCGCGCTGTTATATTCTTCCATCTCGACGAATGCCTTACCGCTCTCGAACTGCACCTGCGCCTGAAAGCGATCCTCTTTCCTGTCCCCGGTGACCTTCGGCATGGTGGATTCAAGCAGCTCGTCGTACTTCTCCTTGCTTACGACATTCGAGAGCGTGTTGTAAGCCGTGTTGAGCTGTGTAAGCACTTTTTCCGCAAGGGATATGACATCGCCGCTCGCCCACTCGATGAAACTTTCGGGAGAGAATTTCTTGCGTTTTTCGAAATACGTCTTTTTTACCTCGTCGATACGGAAGCCGGCGAGCTTGGTGTGGAAGAATTCGTAGTAATTGATATCTTTGAGCCGTTCAACCTCGTTTCTCAATTCCTCTTCCAGCCGCTTGTGTTCTTCATTGACCTGGGCCTCCCGGTCGGGTATGTCCGGTTCCAGATCGCCCAGTTCTCCGGCAAGGTCACCGAGTTCGTCGGAAAGCGCATCTCCGAGGTCCTCGAATCCGCCCGGTTCTTCGGCGGCCTCATGTGTCTCTCCCGCCTCGCTCACATCGGCCCGGGCGGCGGGTGTCTTGCTGCGGATGGGGTAATGCAGCTCCACCCGTTCCTCGCCGGGAACGTCCGCCGCTTCGACCATTCCCAGGGCCAGGAGGGTAGCGGTCGCCTTTAACACTTTGTGGAAGTCGCCGCTTTCGGCATGGTCTTTCAGCATTTTGCTGCCGGTTATTTCCTCGAAGAATTTTATCTCGCCTTCGTCGAGTTCAAGGCTTGGCAGGTGGTCGTAATATTGTGCGGTGTGGCGAAGATATTTACCGGCCAACTGAGTGAAGATCGTTCCGAGCCGGTTTTCGGACAGATGCCTTCGATGTCCCTCATGCACGATCCGCGGTATGTTCGCCCCCGCCACCGCTCCGACCTCCAGGTCGCTCGGATCGAATCTGAACCCGCCCTCACCGAGCGTAAAACACCCGATCAACAATTCCTCGAGATGCCGCACCCGCTCGACTATGAATCCGTCGGGCGTGAGGCAACCCATACTGATGAAAATATTTTCCGGATCATGCCCGCCACTCGCGAGCAAGCGCTGGTATTCGCGATTCTCCTCGGGGGTGGCCATCCCTCTGCTGACAAGGTGAGCGCCGAAATCTTCACTGCTCGCATCCGACCGGCCCAGTACCGGCCGGCCACTTAAAAACGCGAATTTGCGCTCGACCGTCTCTCCGTCCTCTTCGTGGCTGGTGACCTTCAAACTTCCGGTAGCACGATTTTTCCACAACTGAAGCAATAAATTATCAAAAGGCTTTTCGGAAAGGCTTCCTTGAATAATCTGAGGAGCGGACTTCGCTTGCACCGCGCCTTGCACCGCGCCTTGCACCGGCGCGGCGGGATGTGTTTGGATGGGCGGTTCCTGCCGAGGGGGCGGCGCGGCCGATCGGTTTTCAGCACCAGGTTCTAAAACTGCGGCATTTGATTTTTCGGGTTTCGCCGGCGCCCGATCTCTTCGGGCCGTCAGCGTTTTGTTTATTTGACCGATTAGGGTCTCGATCCGGAACGGCTTTTCAATATAACCGTTTACATGAAAAAGGTCGTGGGCTTTTTTGGCGTATTCGATGCCCTTGTAGACACCCGTGATAATTATTACGGGCATATCACTTCCTGACGGTAAAGCCCTGAGATGTTTAAGCACGTCGATCCCGTTCATACCGGGCAGATGTAGGTCCAGAACGAGCAGGTCCGGCGGGGTTTGGCCGGCCAGAATCTTTATAGCCTCGATCCCGTCACCTGCTTCGTCCGTTAAAAACCCGGAATCATTCAAGTACCAAACTACCCATTCCCGGGTTTTTTGATCGTCCTCTACAACTAATACTCTGTTCGCCATTATAATTTAGTGTCCGCAGGTAAAGAGGGTAAAATAATGAAAAACATCGCGCCAATTGCATTGGAGGGTAAAATTCAAAAAAATGATGAGTTCGTAAAAAGTGAGAAATCGCCGTTTCTGTCGTTTCGAGCGTAGCGAAGTAGAGATCCGCATGGAGAATCTAGTGGTTTCAACAGGTTATGAGATTCTTCATCACGCCGCCGGCTTGATTCAGAATGACAGATCGGGATTTTTTGCGAAACCATTTTTTACCATAAGTTTATAAATAACCTGGATTAAACGAGTGATCATGGCAGCAATGTCGTTTTCTCCATACGGATGCATACGCACACGTCTGTGTCCGCAGGACAGGCGGTAAAAAATACCTCTACGGACACTACATTCCACCAAAATATCGC
>CAZDAF010000302.1:0-5040 GCA_964503115.1 uncultured bacterium | reverse complement strand
CAGGATAAAACTGAAAAGGCTCTACCCATCATTTGTTGTGTAACAGAGTACTAGGGCAGGGTTAAGGATGTAATCCATCAACAACTTCTCCATGGCTCCGCGCAAGCTCCAGCTCAGTTTAAACGGGCCGTGCAGTTGGTATGCGACGGACTTGTCCGCAAACGCCGACCGAAAGACATCTATCAGGAGAAAATCGGTGTCTTCGGGAGAGCGCATTTTGTAGCTTTTTAGGTCTGAAGCTTCCTTGATGGGACCTTCGACGGGATACGGCTCGCCAACCTCGCTCAAATGATGAACCACGCCCAACGCATCTCGTATGTGCTTGTCGTCGATCTTCTCTCGAGGGGCCATTGTGATTCCGGTCGCGCCGTCCAGGTCAAGTTCTCGAACGAAAGTGATAAATGCGTTGATAAGCTGGAAGCGTTCCTGATCGCTCATATTCATGACTAGTTTCGGTTCGGGCAACTGATCATCGTCAAGAAAGTTCCGGGCGATGCCGATAATGCTCGGCTCGTTATAGGCCAGTTCCCATATGGGCACCATGTCCGGCACGCCACGCCGCAAAGCGGTTCTGATTCTTTCCCTTCCATTCATAATTGTCACCAATCAATTGTCGGTTTTGGTCGTTGGTTTTGATAACTTCATCGCTAACTTTACAACTGATTTCAATCCATGTAAACGTACAAATTAAAGAAAGACGTTTTTCAACCGTCGGGATACGTAATCGGCGTCGATGATTATCTTTTGCCCCGGGTTATCGGGCGCTTCGTACATCACATCGTGCATTATTTCCTCGAAGATCGTGCGCAAGCCTCTGGCCCCGATTCGTTTTTTCGCGGCGGTCTTGACTATCAACCACAGAGCGTCGTCGGTTATGTCGAGCTCGATGTCGTCCACCTCGATCAATGTGCGGTACTCATTAAGGATGTTGTCGGGCGGCTCGCGAATTATCCGGTATAAATCCTTTTCTGTAAGCGCATTTACATTGACTATTACCGGCAACCTGCCTATAAACTCCGCCAATAAGCCATACTCGATTAAATCCTGGACATTTATTTTTTTCCTGCCCCGCTCCAAAGCGGTTGATCCGAATCCGATTTTATCGGCGTCGCCGTATCCGACATGCAAGTCCGTGAATGTACCCGCGCAGATGAACAGGATATCGGTGGTGTCGACGAGCACGAAATCGTGTTTGTTCCAGTGCTGTGTGACGTTCATGGGTACGAATATTTCGGTCCCCTCAAGCAGCTTGAGCAGGGCTTGCTGTACTCCTTCTCCGCCGATGTCGCGGCTTCCGGCGCCGGTGCGGGTGCCGGAAGAGCGTCGCGCGATCTTGTCTATTTCGTCGATAAAAACTATGCCCTTTTGAGTACCTTCGATGTCGAGGTCCGAGCGGTAAAGCAGCTCGCCGATCATTACCTCGATGTCCTTGCCGTAATAACCGGCCTCGGTGTATTCGGTAGCGTTGGCGATGTTGAACGGTACGCCGAGTATTCGGGCCAGGTTGCGTGCGATGTGTGTCTTGCCGCAACCGGTGGGTCCGATGAGCAGAACGTTGCTTTTTTGGGGAATATTTTCGACGCCCTTTTCTCTAAGGGCGAGTCTTTTCATGTGGTTGTAAGCGGCAATACTTACGACGCGCTTGGCACGTTCCTGACCTATGACGTAACGGTCAAGCTCCTCGTAGATGCGTTTGGGAGTCCATGGGAAAGCGCCTTCTTTTTCATACATCTTCATGGTTGCATGCTTCTATCTACTATTAGGATAGCGTGTGTCGGCGCGTAAACAAACGCGATGAGAGTGTTTGAAAAAGTCGACTTTATGGGAGGGAGGAATTGTTGACGTTAATTTGTAATTCCGTCCGTGACGCTGTCGAACAGTTGTTGCAGAAGCATTTCTTCGAGTTTATTCGTTTTATCTTCGGTCATACCCAGGTTTTCCCGCAAGAGATCGAGTTCATGGTTGGCGTCATAAAGGGATCCCCATAGATTGTTAAGGAAGGTCTCAATCTCAACTATAAACCCCTCGATGTCTTTTCCCTCGATGGCTTCCTGTCGTTTACGAATGTAATATTCGCTTTCTTCGAGGAGCTTTATCAGGTCTCTTTTCGGGTCTCGTTTCTCTTCCATTTTAAAGCCCCCTTTCGGCTCTCGAGCCGTTTAGGGGTTGTTTATTTTCCAAACCTTGAATTAAAGGGAGGGTTTTCCTACCATGGCGCGAATTTGGCGCTTGATCGACTGCGGCAAATAGATGAACTGCACACCCATCTTACGCGCGGAGCAATCCTTCCATTGGATATCCCCCAGCGCAATCAGGATTCTTGAGCCAAGCCGGACCCTCAAGAGTATATCCCTGCCCACACGGACGGGCGACTTGATCTCAACCTGCGCCCCTTCTTCGCTCAAATTAAGCAGCATGTCGCGGAAAAAATAGCCGTTCGATATCATGGTCGCCTCTACGCGACAGTTCACCCGTGGAAATTCCCTCTTATCGGTTATTTTCCCAACTCTCATCATGTTGGGGAAACCTTATAACAAAATCCCCCCTCGTGTCAAGTGACCTGGTGTAAATTGTTTTTTTGGGGGTTTTAGGGGCTGCAGAACCGGGTGTTGATATTGCGATTATGTAAAAGTAACAGTATGTTAGCACGTTTTCCGCTTAAATGGAAGAAAAATAGCATTATTACTTGACCGTCTCGCGTAAATGGTTGTTTTAATGATTGATGGCGGTATTTCTTAACGAATATTTTCTCAAGGGTGCTTACCTAGCGCCCTTGTCGTTTCTTCGATCAACGTAACTGCCGATTCCGCCCAGCCGTCGGCTCCGATGGATTGTGCCATTTCGCGGCTGATTGCGGCGCCTCCTATCATTACCGTCGATTGCGGAAACAGTCGCTTGACTTCGGAAATAGCGGATTCAGCCTCCGGCAGCGGGGTGGACATCATGCAGGATATGCCCACGAGATCGGCCTGAATTTCTACAGCCGTGTCCGCGAACTGCGCCGGTGTCACTCCCGAGCCCAAATCCAAAACCTCCCACCCGCAGGCGCGATAAACTGAAACGACTATGTTTTTTCCAAGGTCGTGAACATCGCCATTTATCACCCCTAACACGACTTTATGCGTTTTTTCCGTTTCTTTTTCGCCCGTTAATTCTCTTATAAGCTCGAGTCCGCCGGCCATCGCTTCCATAGAGAGGAGGTACTCGGGCAGACTGCCCGCCGGGGATAACAACTCTCGGCGGCGGCTGTCGATGCCCCTGAAAAGAGCCTTCCTTATTTCCTCAGTCCCGATGCCGTGCTCTTTAATTGCGCTACGCGCTGCATCGGCCAGGCGGTTTCGATCAAAATCCCTCACTGCCGACGAAATTTCATCGATTAAATTCTTTGCTTCCAATTGTTTTTCTCCCCGTATCGGAGTTATCCGTACAGCTTCGCCGTTTTTATAATGGTTACGGCGTTGATAAGGGAAATATTCGGAGGATACTCGCAGCCCGGCGCAAGCACGAAGCCGCCCCCGTCCGCATAAAGCTCGATCTGACGGCGGCATTCCTCCATAACGAGGTTAGGCGGGCCGTACAGGAGCTGAGTGGGGACGTGCCCCACCAGAGTCGCCGCTTTTCCGTATCTCTTTTTCAATTCCTGCGGAGTTTGGCAATCGTCGGGCAGGTGCGCGAAACTGATAAAACCGGGTTCCATAAACCTGATTTGCGCATCGAAGAATGGCCCGTGACCGCAGTTGTGAAATCCCATAAACGCCCCTTCCTTAACTACGGCTTGCGCAATCTCTCGCGTGAAGGGCCCCTCGATTTCTTCCCACAAAGCCTTGGGTATGCCGCTGTATGAGGCGAAAAGCGTATCAATGGCGATAGCCGGCGCGCCGATACGGCATTGCGCCACTGCGAACTCGATAAGTGTCTCTGTTATATTTTCGCAAGCGGCCATAACTGCTTTCTTTTCCAAAACACAATCCCGGAAAAGACGTTGCGCGCCACGCATCATGCTCAAAACACCCAAAGGGCCGAAAAGAAAACCGATAGGCAAAGCTCTTAACCCCGCCCTCTGCACCACGATGCGGGTCATTTCCAGGTAGTTCTTCATCCGAACGGTGTCATTTATCGGTATCGGCCGTATTTTTTTATAATCGTCCACGTCGCGTACTGCGGGATTATTGTAGTTGGGATGGGCGGTACTGTTTTCGGGATAAATAATCTCCTGGCCGAAATCCGCCGCTTCGACGGAGAGGTCTTGAAGGAGGATGATGAAATCCCCACCAAGCACTTTTTGGCCTTCGAGATATGTTTCGGCGGCGGATACCGGGTTTTTGGAGAATTCCGGGAAGCTCACACCGGTAATTTGCCTGCCCGCCGCTCCAACCAGGTGCGATACCGGAACTCGATCCGGTTTTCTGTATCGGACAGTCGTCAGCACGCGCTCAATGCTGGAAAGTTCGCTTACTCTGCCGCGCAAGTTGCCCCACGCAGAGATCATATCGAGAAGCCACGGGGGCAAATTACCGGGTGGGGGGATTCGGTTTTTCGATAAGTTTGATAAAATTTCCGATAAATTCATAGTTAACATTGTAACTTCACGATTTAGCCAAAACAAGGTATCTATATCCTCGTTTGAACGGTTGTGATGATTATTTTAGTCGTAGGATACGGGTGACCGGCCTGTCGCCCGTACGTAACCCGGCGCCGGCATCTAATGTTGTAAATGGCATTTAATTGTGAAAAGTACGTATCCTTTACGCCCCTTGACCTTATGGAATTACTAGGCTATGCTTATTACGGCATGAATGATCGATACGCAACGGCAACAAGCGGCCTTCTCCGGATGGGGGAGGCTTTTTTTTAAGAGGGCCGCCGATGGCGAACAAGCCTCGAGAGGCAATGGACACGCGCAGAATGGCGGCAGCGATCGACCGCATGGCCGCTCAAATACGTGAGCGTCATTCGGGCAAACCCAATCTCGTTTTCGTGGGAATTCGCGCCAGGGGAGATCACCTTGCGAAGCGACTGGCGGATAGAATAAGCGCCGCC